>NZ_DDFB01000016.1:0-98810 GCF_002336885.1 Novosphingobium sp. UBA1939
GCTTCGACCGCCTGTTCGACCTGCTGGAAAACGCCACCCGCGCGCAAAGCGGCGACAATTATCCCCCCTTCAACATCGAGCGCCGCGGCGAGGATGCCTATCGCATCACGCTGGCCGTTGCCGGCTTCAAGCCCGCCGATATCGACATCACCGCCCAGCAGAACCTGCTGGTCATTCAGGGCCGCAAGGGCGACGAGGCTGCCGCGCAGGGCGAGTTCCTGCATGTCGGCATTGCCCAACGCGGTTTCGAGCGCCGCTTTGAACTGGCCGATTTCGTGCGGGTCGAGAATGCCTCGCTGGAAGATGGCCTGCTGGTGGTCGACCTGCTGCGCGAGATTCCCGAGGCGATGAAGCCCAAGAAGATCGCTATCAACGGCGAGGCTCCCGCCACACTGACCGTGGTGGAGGACAAGAGCGCGGCGTAAAGGCTTCGCCTGATTTTTGAAGAAAAGGGTAGGTGCGAGGGTGGTTACACCCTCGCGCTCCCGTGATTGCCGGCATTGCGCCTAAACCAACCACCTGCGCAACGCCGGAGGCCATAGGCCCCAAGGCTTCGCCGCTTAGCGCCAGCCCTCAGAGCCAGCGCCACGTTGACCCTATCGGGATTGTTAAGGGCCCAACCGATTTGTCTCGACACATCGGCATCTAGGACGCGCCCTTAACCCGCCGGAGCCCCCTGATCCTAAACCCTTAGACCAGCCGCGCCTGACGCACCGCCGCGCCGATAAAGCCGGCAAACAGCGGATGCGGCTCGAACGGGCGGCTCTTGAGTTCAGGGTGGAACTGCACGCCCACGAACCACGGATGATCGGGCCGCTCGACGATTTCGGGCAGCAAGCCGTCAGGCGACATGCCCGAGAACACCAGCCCGCCCTTTTCGAGGCAGTCGCGATAGGCGACATTCACCTCGTAGCGGTGGCGATGGCGTTCCGAGATCAATTCGCTGCCATAGATCGTGGCAACATGGCTGTTGGGACTGAGCTTGGCCTCATAGGCGCCCAGACGCATCGTACCGCCCAGATCGGTGTCGGCCGAGCGCTGTTGCAAGCCCTCCTCGCTCATCCATTCCGTGATGATGCCCACCACCGGCTCGGCTGTCGGGCCAAATTCGGTCGAGGAGGCCTCGGCAATGCCCGCCGTGTTGCGCGCACCCTCGATACAGGCCATCTGCATGCCAAGGCAAATGCCGAGGAACGGAACCTTGCGCTCGCGGGCGAAACGCACCGCGGCGATCTTGCCCTCTGTGCCGCGCTCGCCAAAGCCGCCGGGCACGAGAATGCCATGCAAAGGCTCGAGATTGGCGGCGATCTCGTCATCGCCCTTCTCGAAAATCTCGGCATCCAGCCAGCGGATGTTGACCTTCACCTTGTTGGCCATGCCGCCATGCACCAGCGCCTCGTTGAGGCTCTTGTAGGCGTCCTGCAGCACGACATATTTGCCGACCACGCCAATCGTCACCTCGCCCTCGGGATGGGCATAGGTCTGGGTCAAACCCTCCCAACGCTTGAGTTCCGGCTCGGGCGCGGCGAGGCCAAAGTGGTGCAGCACGGCATTGTCCAACCCTTCGGCATGGTATTGCAGCGGCACAGCATAGATATTGGGCGCGTCGAGCGCGGGGATCACCGCTTCCTTGCGCACGTTGCAGAACAGCGCGATCTTGTTGCGTTCGTTCTCGGGCAATTCCTGCTCGCAACGGCACAGCAGCACGTCGGGCTGAATGCCGTAGGAGGTCAGTTCGCGCACCGAGTGCTGAGTCGGCTTGGTCTTCAACTCGCCCGCAGCCGCGATATAGGGCACCAGCGTGACGTGGGCAAAGCAGGTTTGCTCGCGGCCCAACTCGTTGCGGAGCTGGCGGATTGCCTCGATAAAGGGCAGGCCCTCGATGTCGCCCACCGTGCCGCCGATCTCGCACAGCACGAAATCGAGATCATCGGTGTCGGCCTGGGCGAATTCCTTGATGGCGTCGGTCACATGCGGGATCACCTGCACCGTCGCGCCCAGATAGTCGCCACGGCGCTCCTTGGCGATGATTGTCTGATAGATGCGGCCCGAGGTGATATTGTCGCTCTTGCGCGCCGAAACGCCGGTGAAGCGCTCGTAATGCCCCAGATCGAGGTCGGTCTCCGCACCGTCGTCGGTCACAAAGACCTCGCCGTGCTGATAGGGGCTCATCGTGCCCGGATCGACATTGAGATAGGGGTCGAATTTCCGGATGCGGACCTTGAAGCCGCGCGCCTGCAGAAGGGCAGCCAGCGAAGCCGCCATAAGACCCTTGCCAAGCGAGGAAACCACGCCGCCGGTGATGAAAATGTACCGCGTCATGGGAGTTGCGCCTTACCTTTTAAAACCGTTCAATCCAAGCGCGCGCACGCGCAAAACTCATGGCAATCCACAGCCCTGATCGCGCCCCGCGAAAGGCGGCCGAACACAAGATCGCCAAAAACCAAACACCCCCCGCCGCAAACGCAGCGGAAGGGCATCAGCCTATGGGAATAAACCTTACTTCTTGGCCGCGCCGCCCAGCGGATCGGCCGGCAGCACCGGCGCCGGAACAACAGGCGCCGCAGCGGGCGTCACAGTGCGATCCAGCGTGGTATCCACCTTCTGGTCCGACGAGGACTTCACCGCAATCGCCGCCAGCACAATCGACAGACTGACAAAGATCGTCGCCAGCACCGCCGTCGAGCGGGTGAGGAAGTCGGCAGCGCCGCGCGCCGACATGAAGCCGGTGGGGCTGCCCCCCACGCCCAGACCGCCGCCTTCCGACTTCTGGATCAGAATCACGCCCACCAGCGCCACCCCGATAAGGGCCTGAACCACGATGAGGAAGATAAACATGCGGATCTGTGCTTTCGTTTCCGCCACACCCATATAGCGCGGCTACGGCGCGCATCTAGGCGCGCCGCGCGTCAGTTGCAAGGGGGATCAGCCCCTAAATCAGCCCCTGAAACTCAACCCTCTGCCAGCGCCGCGGCGGCACTGATAATGGTGCCGAAGCTTTCCGCCGTCAGACTGGCACCGCCAACCAGCGCGCCCCCCACCTCGTCGGCAGCCAGCAATTGCGCGGCATTGCCCGCATTGACCGAGCCGCCATAGAGAATGCGCACTGCCGCGCCCGCCTCGCCATAGGCCGCCACCAGACCGGCGCGGATCGAGCGGTGCATCGCTCCTACATCCTCGACCGAGGGCACGCGGCCCGTGCCGATCGCCCAAACCGGCTCGTAAGCCACGGAAACCGAGGTCTCAACGCCCTCGCCCAGCGGGATCGAACCCGCCACCTGCGCGCCAACCACGGCCTCGGCCTGTCCGGCATCGCGCTCGGCCTCGGTCTCGCCCACACAGACGATCACTTTCAGACCGGCGGCCAGCGCGGCGTCCGCCTTGGCGCGCACATCGGCATCGCTCTCGCCATGCATGGCGCGGCGTTCGCTATGGCCCAGAATGACGAAATCCGCGCCAGCATCGGCCAGCATCGGCGCCGCGACATCGCCGGTATAGGCGCCCGACACCTTGGCGTGGCAATCCTGCCCGCCCACGGCCATCACCTCGGCAGCGTCAGCCATCGCGGCGACCAGCGTGAAAGCAGGCGCCAGACCCACATCAACTGCCGGATAGCGACCGGCAACACGGTCAATAGCGCGGGCTTCGGTCAGATTCGCCTTGAGGCCGTTCATCTTCCAGTTGCCGACGATATAGGGGCGTTGCGCCATGACTATGAAATCCCTGTTGTTATTCCGTGCGAAAAGCTGCGGCGCCCGACCGTGATCCGGCGGAAACCCGCGTTTTCATGCCTTTTGGCGCCTAGGCCAGCGGGATCGGCTTGTCAAAAGGACAAAGGTTGCATCCGGTGGAAATTGCCCTTGAGCGCAGCACAATGGCCCGCGCCGCGCTTGCGGTCGGCGCGAAGGCCGCCTAAAGCCCGCCGCATAGTGTCTTGTCCGGCGCGCGCCGGATCTGTTCAGGGTTTCGTGATGCTTCAGGTCTTCCGCAAGTTTTTCCATTCCTCGGTGGGGGTGTTCTCGGCGCTCGCGTTGATCGTGATGCTGGCGCTGGCCTTTGCGGCGGGCGATGTGGCCAATCTGACCGGTTCCGGTGGCATTACGGGTGGCGATCGCGTGGCCAAGGTGGGCGACAGCTCCATCGGCACCGCGCAACTGACCAAACAGGCGCAGCAGGCGCTCGAGGGCGTCCGCGCGCAGAACCCGTCGGCCACGATGAAGGACCTGCTGGCGCAAGGCGGGCTGGACCAAATCCTCGACCAGATGATCGACGAGGAGGCGATGGTCTCCTTCGGCGCCAAGAACGGCGTGGTCGCGGGCAAGCGTCTGGTCGACAGTGAACTGGCCAAGATCCCCGCCTTTCAGGGCGCGGGCGGCAAGTTTGACGAGAACACCTATCGCGGCATTCTGGCCCAGCGCCAGTTGAACGATGCCGATGTGCGCGACAGTTTCACCCGCGAACTCGTGGGCCGCCAGTTGCTCAGCCCCGCCAAGCTTGGCGCCAGCCTGCCGCAGGCCGCGCTGGTGCAATATGCCGCTTTGCTGAAAGAGCACCGCAATGGCGTGATCGGCGTGTTGCCCTCGGCAGCCTTTGCACCCAAGACGCCCGCTTCGCCCGCCGAAATCGGCGCCTGGTACCGCAGCCATCAGGCTGCCTACACTATCCCCGAACGCCGCGTCATCCGCTATGCGATGTTCGACGAAAGCGCGGCCAAGAACGTGGCCGCGCCCACCGACGCCGAGATTGCCGCGCGCTTCGACGCCAACAAGGCGCGCTATGCCGCCAGCGAGAGCCGCAAGGTGACGCAGCTTATCGTCATCAGCGAAAGCCTCGCCAAGGACATCGCCGCCACCGTTGCCAAGGGCACCCCGCTCGAAGCCGCCGCCAAGGCCAAGGGGCTCAACGCCGCCTCGCTGGGTCTGGTGACCAAGGCCGATCTGACGACCCGCAGCGGCGCGGGTGTGGCCGATGCCGCCTTCGCCGCCAAGCAGGGCGCTATCGCCGGTCCCGTCAAGGGCGCGTTGGGCTGGGCCTTGGTCCGCGTCGATGGTGTGGAGAGCAAACCCGCCCGCACGCTCGATCAGGTAAAGCCCGAAATCGTCGCGGCGCTGACCGAAGAGAAGCGCAAGGTTGCGCTTGCCGCGCTGACCGAAAAGGTGAGCGACGCTTTCGACAAGGGCGACGCGCTGGCCGATACCGCCAAGGATCTTGGGCTGACGCTGAACCAGACCGGCGAGCTGACCGCCGATGGCCAGAGCGCGGGTTCGCCCCTGCCCAAGGAACTCGCGCCGATCCTGAAGGCCGCCTTCGGGCTGGAGCATGAAGGGCAGGCCCAGATCAGCGAGTTGGTCGCGGGCAAGAGCTTTGTCATCTACGACGTTGCCAAGATCACCGCCGCCGCCCCTGCCCCGCTCGACAGCATCAAGGCGCGCGTGGCCGCCGATATCGCGCTCGACAAGGGCGCCACCGCCGCCAAGGCCGCCGCGCTCAAGGTGTTGGCTGGGGCCAAGAAGGGGGGCGAACTGGCCCCGCTGCTCGGCGGGCTGGGTGTAGCCGTGCCCGCGCCGCAACCGATCAGCATGGGTCGCGACCAGATCGCCGCCATGCAGGGCCGCATCCCGCCCGCGCTGGGTCTGCTTTTCGCGATGGCGCAAGGCACCACCAAACTGTTGCCGATGGCCGGCAACCAGGGCTGGTTCGTGGTGCAGTTGAAGCAGATCGTGCCCGGCACAGTCGATGCCAAGGACCCGATGATCGCGCAGGTCAATGCCGAGCTTTCTGCCCTTGCCGCGCGTGAACAGGATGCCGCGCTGCGCCGCGCGATCCGCGCCGAAGTGACGGTGAAGCGCAACGACACCGCCTTCAAATCCGTCGCCAGCCAGTTGGCGGGCGGCAACTGATCCCCAACCCTAAAAGCGAAAGAGCGATGACCGAACCGACCAGCCTCCACCCCGACAATTGGGACGCCGCGCGCGCGTTGCTCCAAGCGGGGAAGCCGGCACTGGTCTGGCGTCGCACCATTGCCGATACCGAAACGCCGGTGGGCGCGGGCGTCAAGCTGATGGAAGACGGGCGCGGCGATTTCCTGCTGGAATCGGTGGAAGGTGGCGAGGTGCGCGGGCGTTACAGCCTGCTGGGCCTCGCCCCCGATCTGGTGTTCCGCGCCACGGGCCACAGCGCCGAGGTCAACCGCCAGTGGAGCCATAACCGCGAGGCGTTCGAGCCGCTGGCTGGCGATGCGCTGGGCGAGCTGCGCGCGTTGGTGGAAAGTTGCCGGATGGATGTGCCCGCCGCCCTGCCGCGCGCGCTGGCCTGCATCGTTGGCTATTTCGGCTATGAAACCTTTGGACTGGTGGAAAAGCTGCCGCGCGCGCCGCAAAGCGAACTGGTGCTGCCCGACATGCTGTTTGTGCGCCCCACCCTCATTCTGGTGTTCGACCGGCTGGGCGATGAACTCTTTGCCGTGGCGCCGGTCTGGCCCTCGGACAGCGCGCCCGAGGCCGCGCTGCTGGGCGCGCAGGAACGGATCGATGCCGCGCTGGCGCGCCTAACGCAACCCGCGCCGGTGGCTGCGCGCGCACCGCAGGATCTGCCCGTGCCGCAACTGACGCCCACCATGCCCGCAGGGCGCTATGGCGAGATGGTGAGCGCGGCCAAGGACTATATCGAGGCGGGCGACATCTTTCAGGTGGTGCTGGCCCAGCGCTTCACCGCGCCCTTCACCCTGCCCCCGCTGGCGCTCTATCGCAGCTTGCGGCGGGTGAACCCCTCGCCTTTCCTCTATTTCCTCGATCTGCCCGGCTTTGCGCTGATCGGCTCCAGCCCCGAAATCCTTGTGCGCGTGCGCGGCAAGGAGGATGGCAAGCGCGAGGTGACGATCCGCCCCATCGCCGGCACGCGCCCGCGCGGCAAGACGGCGGAAGAGGACCGCGCCAACGAGGAAAGCCTGCTGGCCGATCCGAAGGAACGCGCCGAACACCTCATGCTGCTCGACCTCGGCCGCAACGACGTGGGCCGCGTGGCCAAGGCGGGCACGGTCAAGGTCACCGAAAGCTACACGATCGAACGCTACAGCCACGTCATGCACATCGTCTCGAACGTGGTGGGCGAACTCGATACCCAGCGCGCGGATTCGGTCGATGCGCTGTTCGCAGGCTTCCCTGCGGGCACCGTCAGCGGCGCGCCCAAGGTCCGCGCCTGCGAGATCATCGCCGAACTGGAACCCGAAACGCGCGGCGCCTATGCCGGCGGCGTCGGCTATTTCGCACCCGACGGCTCGGTGGATAGCTGCATCGTGCTGAGGACCGGCGTGATCAAGGACGGCGTACTCCACGTCCAGGCCGGCGCGGGCATCGTGGCGGACAGCGATCCCGTCTACGAACAGCGCGAATGCGAACACAAGTCCGGCGCCCTCTTCGCCGCCGCGCGCGAGGCGATCCGCGTGGCCAGCGATCCGGGCTTCGGGCAGTAGGACCCCATCATGATCCTCGTCATCGACAATTACGACAGCTTCACCTGGAACCTCGTTCACTACCTGATGGAGATGGGCGCGGAAGTGGATGTCGTCCGCAACGATGCGCTGTCCGCCGGGCAGGCGATATCCTCTGGCGCGCGGGGGTTCCTGATCTCGCCCGGTCCCTGCACGCCCAACGAGGCCGGGATCAGCCTCGATCTGGTGGGCGCGGCGGCCGACGCCGGGGTGCCGCTGCTCGGCGTGTGCCTGGGCCACCAGTCGATCGGGCAGTATTTCGGCGGGCAGGTGGTGCGCGGCGGGCTGATGCACGGCAAGACCTCGCCCGTCGCCCATGACGGCACCGGCATGTTCGCCGGCATCCCCTCGCCCTTCACCGCCACGCGCTATCACTCGCTGATCGTGACCGACATTCCCGATGCGCTGGCGGTCAACGCCACGTCGGACGATACGCACGTCATGGGCTTCCGCCATCGCGAGCTGCCGATCCACGGCGTGCAGTTCCACCCGGAATCGATTGCCACCGAACACGGCCACGCCATGCTGGCAAACTTCCTTCGGCTGTGCGGCGTGGACGCGAAAGTCCCGGCGTGACCGCGCTGCCGCCGGTCGACCACCCGCTCGACGAGGACACCGCCGAGCGGGCCTTCGCCGCGATTCTCGATGGCTCGGTTCCAGACGACGCGATCGCCGCCTTCCTCGTCGCGCTGTCGGAGCGGGGCGAGACGGCGAGCGAGATTGCCGGCGCGGCGCGAGCGATGCGCGCGCGGATGATCCCGGTGAAGGCCCCCGCCAACGCCATCGACGTCTGCGGCACCGGCGGTGACGGGCACCATACGCTCAACGTCTCCACCGCCGTCAGCCTGGTCGTCGCGGCCTGCGGCGTGCCGGTGGCCAAGCACGGCAACCGCGCCGCCAGTTCCAAGGCCGGCGCGGCCGACACGCTCGAAGCGCTGGGCCTCAACCTCGATCGCGCTGCCGAAACGGCGGAAGAGACGCTGGCGGACATCGGCATCGGCTTCCTCTTTGCCGCGCGCCACCACCCGGCGATGGGCCGCATCATGCCGATCCGCAAGGCGATCGGCCGGCGCACGATCTTCAACCTGATGGGGCCGCTGGCCAATCCGGCGCAGGTCGCGCGCCAGCTCGTCGGCATCGCACGGCCCGCCTATGTGCCGATCTATGCCGATGCGCTGGCCCGGCTCGGCACCGCGCGTTCCTTTGTCGTCTCGGGCGACGAGGGGCTGGACGAACTCTCGCTCGCCGGTGGCAACGAACTGGCCGACGTGACCGGCGCGGAGATCGTGATGCGCCGCGTCGCACCGTCCGATGCCGATCTGCCCACCGCACCGATCGAGGCGATCCGGGGCGGCGATCCCGCGCACAATGCCGAGGCCTTGCGCCGCCTGCTGCTGGGCGAGCCCGGCGCTTATCGCGACGCCGTCCTCCTCAACGCCGCCGCCGCGCTGATGGTCGCGGGCGAAGCGCGCGACTGGCACGAAGGCGTGGAGGAAGCGGCCGAGGCGATCGACAAGGGGCTGGCCAAGGCCCTGCTCGATTGCTGGATCGTGGCGCTGCGCTAGAGGCCGGGATTGCGGGCGCGCCGGTGTCTCGACTCCGCTCGACACGAACGGAGGTTAAAGGACACTCGGTCCCCGTTCGTGTCGAGCGAAGTCGAGACACACCGCACCACCCTCTCGACTCGCCCCGCGCAGTCCCGCTAAAGCGCCGCGATGACCGACAAGCTCACCGAGATCTGCGACACCAAGCGCAGCGAAGTCGCCGCCCGCAAGGCCGCCACCTCGCTGGCCGACCTGGCCACCCGCGCCGCCGGGCAGAGCGCCCCGCGGGGGTTCGAGGCGGCCTTGCGCGCGAAAGCGGCCGCTGGCTACGCGCTGATCGCGGAGATCAAGAAGGCGAGCCCGTCCAAGGGCCTGATCCGCGCCGATTTCCAGCCCGCCGAACACGCGCGGCAGTATGAAGCCGGGGGCGCGGCCTGTCTTTCGATCCTGACCGACGCGCCCTATTTCCAGGGGCACGAGGATTTCCTGATCGCCGCCCGTGCCGCCTGCGCGCTGCCGGTGTTGCGCAAGGATTTCATGGTCGATCCCTGGCAGGTCACGGAAGCCCGCGCGATCGGGGCCGACGCCATCCTCATCATCGTCGCCGCCCTGGACGACGGTGCCATGGCCGAGATCGAGGCCGCCGCGATCGACCACGGCATGGACGTGCTGGTGGAGGTCCATAACGAGGCCGAGATGGAGCGCGCCGCGCGGCTGCGCTCGCGCCTGATCGGCGTCAACAACCGCGATCTCAAGCGCTTCGTCACCGATATCGCCATCACCGAACGGCTGGCCCCGCTGGCCCCCGAAGGCACGCTGCTGGTCAGCGAAAGCGGCATCAATACCCATGCCGATCTCCAGCGGCTCGAAAAGTGCGGCGCACGCACCTTCCTGGTCGGCGAAAGCCTGATGCGCCAGGCGGATGTCACGGCGGCGGTAAAGGCCCTGCTCCAGGGCTGATCCGCCGCTCCGCATCGGTCCATTTTCACCATACCTCGCGTCCCGGCACGGCAGTAGGGGCGATCCCGTCCCAACGGCACGGGCGGCAAGGTGAAAGGTGGCATGAAGGCAGTCTTGCGGGGATCGCGCCGCGTCCTGCCCGCCGCCGGCACGGTCCTTTCCTTCCGCACCGCTCCGTTCACGCGCTTTTCGCCGGCCGAAACCGGGCGGTGGGCCGCATTGCGCGTGATCGGTGCCAACCCTGCGACAATCGCGGTCCTGGTGCTGGACGGGATATGGTCCGCGCGCCCATCGCGCGCCGAGACCGCCACCTGCGGCATCCTGCGTGAACACCGGTTCTCGCTGCGCCGGGAACCCGCGATTTTCGGCTTGCAGCCGCCGGACTGGAAGCTGGCCGACCTGCGCGAACCGATGCTGCTGGGCGAAACGCCGTTGTCGGCTCAAGACCGAGCCCATGCCGAAGC
This sequence comes from Novosphingobium sp. UBA1939, assembly GCF_002336885.1. Classification (NCBI taxonomy): domain Bacteria; kingdom Pseudomonadati; phylum Pseudomonadota; class Alphaproteobacteria; order Sphingomonadales; family Sphingomonadaceae; genus Novosphingobium; species Novosphingobium sp. UBA1939. The sequence continues at coordinate 10,458 of NZ_DDFB01000016.1, forward strand.
CATCGCCCGCTACGGCATCGGCGCGCGCTATGGCACCTCGCTCGCCAGCGCGAGCGAGGCTGCCGAGGGCGAATGGCGCTGGGCGCATGATCGCGATGCCTTGCGCGATGAAGTCGCGCGCGAACAGATCGCCGAAAAGGCGGAAGCAGCCGCCGCCCGCACCCGCTTCGCCGCCCGGATGGCCGGGCTGACGTGGGACCGTCTGCGCGCCGAAACGCCGCTGGCAGGCTGGAGCGCGGCCGAGACGGGGCTGCCGCCCGCGTTCGTGGCCGGCGCGCGCCGGGCACTGCTGCTGGCCTGCGCCGAACTCTCCGCACTGGCGCCGAAGCCGCGCAAGCCCGCCGCCCGCGCGATCTTCAAACGCTGCGTGGCGTGGTTCAACCATGCCGATCACCGCATCGGCGGCATGATCGGTACGGCGGAGCGCGACGACATCCGCGCCGCTCTCGCCGAGATGGCCCGGGTTGCCGGGCAGAAGCGGCTGCTGGAGGAAATCGACGGCTGGCGCGACTGGTAGGGTTGGACGGCCACCCTGTCGTCATTGCGAGGGGCGCAGCCCCGCGGCAATCCCGGGCAGCACGCGCGGCTCTGGATTGCTTCGCTTCCGCTCGCAATGACGAACGGACCACTCGGCACTGATCGGCCCCTAACCCCCTGTCCTAAGCCGCGATCCTCTGGCATGACCACGGCATGACAGCCTGCTTTTCCTTTTGTCGCGGCGCGGTTTTCACCGGCCCGTGCCCACCCCGTGTTCCTTCGCCATGGACCGTGTCAACTTTGTCAACTTCGCAAGATTGCTGCGCATGAGCGGGCTTACGCATCTCGATTCACAAGGCCATGCGCGCATGGTCGATGTCGGCGGCAAGGCGGAAACGGCGCGCGTCGCCATCGCGCAGGGCCGCATCCGCATGACGCCGGCCACGCTTGCCGCCATCCGCGAGGGCGATGCGCCAAAGGGCGACGTTCTCGCGGCAGCGCGGATCGCCGGGATCATGGCGGCGAAGAAGACGGGCGAACTCATCCCCCTGTGCCATCCGCTTGCGCTCGATGCGGTCGCAGTGGAGTTCGCCTTCGTGCCCGATGGCGTGGAGGTGACTGCCACTGCCTCGCTCACCGGCCGGACCGGGGTCGAAATGGAAGCGCTGACCGCCGTCTCGATCGCGCTGCTGACCATCTACGACATGGCCAAGGCGCTGGACAAAGGCATGGTGATCGAACAGGTCCGCCTGATCGAAAAGCGCGGCGGCAAGTCGGGCACGTGGCGCGCGGACGAAGAGCGGCAAGACCAGGCATGAAAACCCCACCGTTACCGCTGGAGGAGGCGCAGCGGCGCCTGCTCGCGCTGGCCCCCGCGCTGCCGGTGGAACGTCGCCCCGCCGCCGAATGCCTGGGGTTCCATCTCGCCCAGCCGCTCACCGCGCGGCGCAACCAGCCCGAGGCCGCGCTCTCCGCCATGGACGGATACGCCCTGCGCGCGGCCGACCTACCCGGCCCGTGGACCGTCGCGGGCGAAAGCGCCGCCGGCCATCCGTTCGATGGCACGGTCGCGCCCGGACAGGCGGTGCGGATCAGCACCGGCGCCGTGGTTCCCGACGGCGCGGACATGGTGCTGATCCAGGAAGACGCCACGCGCGAAGACGACAACCTGCGCCTGACGGGCGAACCGCCCGTGCCCCGAGACAAGCACATCCGCCCGCGCGGCATGGATTTCAGCCTCGATGCCCCCTTGCTGCCGGCCGGGCAACACATGGGCGCGGCGCAGATCGCGCTCGCCGTTGCCGCCGGGCACCATTACCTTGCCGTGCGCCGGCCGGTGAAACTGGCCGTCATCGATTGCGGCGATGAACTGGTCGCCCCCGGCACCCCGCTCGCGCCGCACCAGATTCCCGCCAGCAACGGCCCGATGCTGGCGGCGCTGGCGGCTGCCTGCCAGGTCGTGACCGATCGCATCGGGCCGATCCCCGACCGGCTCGACGACCTGACCGCCGCGCTGGACCGCGTGCGCGATGCCGATGTGGTGGTTACCAGCGGCGGCGCTTCGGTGGGCGATCACGATCTCGTTCGCCCGGCAATCGAGGCCACCGGCGCGACGCTCGATTTTTGGCGGGTCGCGATCAAGCCGGGCAAACCGCTGATGGTGGCACAACGCGGCAGACAGGTGATCCTGGGCCTGCCCGGCAATCCCGCCGCAGCCTTCGTGACCGGCTACCTGTTCCTGCTGCCGCTCCTCCGGGCCGCGCTGGGTGCGGCGGAAACGCTGCCGCGCCTGATTCCGGCTCGCCTCGCGCAGGATATGCCGGCGGGCGGCGGACGTACCGAATTCCTGCGCGCCCGCTGGGACGGTGCCAGCGTAACGCTCGATCCCCTGCAGGATTCCGGTGCGCTGTCGTCGCTCGCGCGCAGCAACGCGCTGGTCCGGCGCGAAGCCCGCGCGCCATTGACGCCAGCGGGAACGGATGTTCCGGTCTATTTGCTGGAAAATGGCGGAATTGCTTGACGGGTGCGTTTTGGTTGCTTATTCGTTCCGCATTCGTTCACTATGGAGTGACGCGCAATGCTGACGCGCAAGCAGCACGAACTGCTGACTTTCATCCAGCTCCGGCTTGAGGAGTCCGGCATTTCCCCCTCGTTCGAGGAAATGAAGGAAGCTCTCGATCTCAAATCGAAATCGGGCGTCCACCGGCTGATTTCAGCGCTGGAGGAACGCGGCTTCATCCGTCGGCTACCCAACCGCGCCCGCGCTCTGGAAGTGCTGCGCCAGCCGGACAGCGCAACCACCAAGGCCGCGTCGCGCACGGCTCCCGCAAACGATGTGGTCGTGCCGCTGCGCAGCCCGCCGAAGACCGCACCGGCGCCGGCCAACGACGTCATCGAAGTGCCGCTGCACGGCCGCATCGCCGCCGGTGCCCCGATCGAGGCGCTGGAAGGCTCCAGCGTATTGCCGGTGCCCGCAGCCCTGCTCGGCGCGGGTGAGCATTACGCGCTGGAAGTGTCCGGGGATTCGATGGTCGATGCCGGGATTTTCGATGGCGATTTCGCGCTGGTCCGCCGCACGGACATCGCCCGCGATGGCGAAATCGTGGTGGCGCTGATCCGGGGCGAGGAAGCGACGCTCAAGTACCTGCGCCGCGAAAAGGGCATGATCCGGCTCGATCCGGCCAACGCCGCCTACGATCCGCAATACTACCGTCCCGATGAAGTGCAGGTGCAGGGAAAGCTGGCGGGGCTGCTGCGCCGCTATCACTGATCCGTTGAAGCGGGCGACGGGGCGGCTTCCGGCCGGCGCGTCGCCCGCCAGCGATACCAGCCGTGGTGCCCTTGGGTTTCGGCCACGGTGCGCACGGTGCCAGCGGCAAGATCGATGGCGAGCCCGCCGGTCCGTGCCAGCAAGGCCCGATCCGCTTTCAGCATCCGGGGCAGGCAGGTGCGTGGTAGGCGGCGATCTGCGATGACAATGTCGGCCGCTGCGCAGGCCCGTTTCAACTCCCCGATCTCCACCAGATCCTGCCCGCGCGCCATCAGCACCGCGAACGAACGCCCGCCCCGCTTCAGCGCGATCCGGCAGAAGTCGGCGTTGCAGGCCGCGGCGGGCCAGGTGTCGAGCGGGCGGACGTTCCCCTCCATCCCGGCCATTTCCAGCAGGTTTTCGCGGGTATAGTCCCCGCGCGTCTGGCGCAGCACCAGCAGTTCCGGCCCTTCTCCGGTCACGCCCACGTGACGGCCATCGCCCGAGACCAGGATGTCGGGCGGGCGCATGGTGGCGAAGACCAGCGCGGCCACCGCTGCCGGAACAAGCCCCCACAGGCGCACCGGTCCGGTCCACAGCGCCAGCCACAGCCCGCCGGCAACGAACAGCGCGAACACCCCGGGCGGCATCGACGGCATAAGCGTCACCGCGCCAGGCTGCCCCGCCGTCACGTGCGACAGCCACAGCAGGAGTTCGAGCGACTTGCCCGTCAGCCACCACGCCGGCCCGCCCGCCCCCACCACGTCCAGCACCAGCGCCAGCGCGATCAGCGGCATGGTCACGAACGTGGTGAGCGGAATGGCCACGACGTTGGCCGCCGCGCCGTAGATGCCCGCGCGGTGGAAATGGAACAGCCCGATCGGCATCAGCGCCAGTTCGATCACGAGTCCCGTCGCGAGCAGCATCACGAGATGCCGCCCCAGGCGAAGCAGTACCCCTTCCTCGCGCGCGGCCAGGAAGCGCTTGGCCGGCGCGGAACCGTGGAACGCGATGATCGCGATCACCGAGGCGAAGCTCATCTGGAAGCTCGGCCCGAACACGGCCTCGGGCCAGAACACCATGACGAAGAACGCCGCCACCGCCAGCATCCGCAGCGACAGCGGATCGCGCCCCAGCGCCAGCGCCGCCAGCACCAGCAAGGCGCCGATGCACGATCGCACCGTCGGCACTTCCGATCCCGTCAGCAGGGTATAGGCAATGCCCGCCAGCGCCCCCCCCGCCGCCGCGACGATCGGCAGGCGCACGCGCAGCGCCACGAAGGGAAACAAGGCGAACAGGCGCACAGTCAGGACATAGACCGCCGTGATCACCGCACTGACATGCAGGCCGCTGATCGAAAGCAGATGCGTCAGCCCGGCATCGCGCATCGCGTCCTCGTCGGTCGGCGCGATGCTGCCCCGATCGCCGCTTGCCAGTGCGGCCGCGATCGAACCGGGCGATCCGGCGAGACGGGCGCGAATGTGATCGGCCAGGTGTTGCTGCCAGCGGCGCAGCAGCCCTCCCCCGTCAGGCGGGGCCAGCACATCGACCGGCCCGACCACGCTGCCGGTCGCGGCAAGGCCCTGGAACCACGCGGCCCGTGCGAAGTCGTATCCGCCCGGCAGCATCGGCGGAGCGGGCGGCATCAGGCGCGCCCGCAGCCGCACCGTGGCGCCTTCGGCAAGACCGGGCCTGTCCTCTTCCAGCGGCAGGTTCACGCGCACCCGCATCGCACCGGGTACGCCTTCGATCCGCGCGTCGACGAGGAGGCGCACCCGCCCCCGCGCACTTTCCTCCTGCCGGTCGAGAATGCGCCCCTCCACCCAGCCGAAGGTCGGATGGTCCACCCCCGACTTTCCGACGAGCGCGGACTTGCTCCACACCGTCACGCAACCTGCCGCCACCATGAGCGGCAGAGAAAGCGCGGCAAGCCGAACGTAATCCAGCGAACCCTCGCGCGGGATCGCCAGGGCCAGCGTCGCCACCGCCGCACAGGCGGCGAGAAGCGCCATCCACTGCCATGGCCCGTCCAGTTCCAGCCAGCTTGCGATTCCCGTCAGGAACGCGACCGCAAGCCATGGCGCACGGTCGAACGGGCGGGCGGCGAGGAATGCGTTGCTCGACGGAAGTATGCTGGACAAGCGCCGATAATTGGCCCAATGCCGCGCCGGTTCCACCGGCAGATTCACCGCCGGTTCAGCCTCAGTTTCGACTGCGGCCATGGACGCCATGGAATGCAATAGGAAGGACCGCGCGGCCGATGGCAAGCGCCACTGAAACCGTTTCCGCACAATCGGCCGCCAGAGCCGGCCAGGAACGCTCCGGCGTTGTTACGCGCTTTGCTCCCTCGCCGACCGGGTTCCTGCATATCGGCGGCGCCAGGACCGCGCTTTTCAACTGGTTGTTCGCCCGCCACCACGGCGGCACGTACCTGCTGCGGATCGAGGACACCGATCGCGCCCGCTCCACCGACGCGGCGATCGACGCGATCTTCGACGGGCTGGAATGGCTGGGCCTTATCGGTGACGAACCGGCCGTGTTCCAGTTCGCCCGCTCGGAACGGCACGCCGAAGTGGCGCATGCGCTGCTCGCGGCCGGCCATGCCTATCGCTGCTACCTGACGCAGGAAGAGCTGGCAGCGCGCCGCGCCAAGGCGCAGGAAGAACGCCGCCCGTTCCGCATCGACAGCGAATGGCGCGACGCCGATCCCGCGACCTGGCCCGCGGGCCAGCCCTATGTCGTCCGGATCAAGGCCCCACGCGAAGGACAGACGGTCATCACCGACCTGGTGCAGGGCGAAATCACGGTCAGCAACAGCGAGATCGACGATTTCATCCTGCTGCGCTCGGACGGGACGCCGACCTACATGCTCGCGGTCGTGGTCGACGATCACGACATGGGCGTGACGCACGTTATCCGGGGCGACGATCACATCAACAACGCCTTCCGCCAGCTCGTGATCATTCGCGGTATGCACGCGATCGAGGGCGGCTGGCCGGACCCCGCCTATGCCCACATTCCGCTGATCCACGGCGCAGACGGGGCCAAGCTTTCCAAGCGGCACGGCGCGCTGGGCGTGGACGCCTATCGCGACGAGATGGGGCTGCTGCCCGAGGCGGTGTTCAACTATCTGCTGCGCCTTGGCTGGGGCCATGGCGACGAGGAGATCATCTCCCGCGATCAGGCGGTCGAATGGTTCGATATCGGCCATGTCGGCAAGGGCGCATCGCGGTTCGATTTCAAGAAGCTGCTCAATCTCAACGGCCACTACCTGCGCGAAGCCGATGATGCGCGGCTGGCCGGTCTGGTCGCTTCCCGGCTCAAGCCGTTGGCCCCCGCGTTCGACGACGCGCGGGACATGGCGCTGCTGGAGCAGGCGATGCCCGTGCTCAAGGTACGCGCGGCCGATCTCAACGAACTGGCGCAGGGCGCCGTGTTCCTGTTCTCGCAGCGTCCGCTGCCGCTCGACGCGAAAGCGCAGAGCCTGCTGACGGACGATGCACGCACCATTCTCGCAGCGATCATCTCCAGGATCGATGCGGAATGCGACTGGACAACCTCCACGCTGGAGGCCAGTCTCAAGGCCATGGCAGAGGAGCTGGGAGTAGGACTGGGCAAGCTTGCCCAGCCGTTACGCGCAGCGTTGACGGGTCAGACAACCTCGCCGGGCATATTCGACGTGCTGGTCTTGCTGGGCAAGGAGGAAGCGCTTGCGCGACTCCGGGACCAATCCGCATGAACCAGTTCGTTTTCTAATCTCCTTGCCGTATCTCCCACGGCACAACCCAGATCAGGAGGGCTTAGCGTGAGCGAAAACCAGGCTACTTTGAGCGCGGACGGCAAGACTGTCGAAATGCCGGTCCGCAGCGGCACCATCGGGCCGGATGTGGTCGATATCCGCAAGCTCTACGGGCAAACCGGCCTGTTCACCTACGATCCCGGCTTCACCTCCACCGCGAGCTGCGATTCCGCGATCACCTATATCGATGGCGATGAAGGCGTGCTGCTGCACCGCGGCTATCCGATCGGCCAGCTTGCCGAACACTCCTCGTTCATGGAAGTCAGCTACCTGCTGCTGAATGGCGAACTGCCGAACCAGGATGAACTTGCCGAGTTCACCCGCACGATCAGCCGCCACACCATGGTGCATGAACAGCTCAGCACGTTCTATCGCGGCTTCCGTCGCGATGCGCATCCCATGGCGATCATGTGCGGCGTGGTCGGCGCGCTTTCGGCATTCTACCATGACTCCACCGACATCGCCGATCCGCAGCACCGCAAGATCAGCTCGCATCGCCTGATCGCCAAGATGCCGACGATCGCGGCCATGGCCTACAAGTATTCGGTCGGCCAGCCGTTCCTCTATCCGAAGAACGAACTGTCCTACACCGGCAACTTCCTGCGCATGACCTTCGGCGTGCCCGCCGAGGAATACGAAGTCGTGCCCGAAGTGGAACGGGCGATGGACCGCATCTTCATCCTCCATGCCGATCACGAACAGAACGCCTCCACCTCGACCGTGCGCCTTGCCGGATCGTCGGGCGCCAACCCGTTCGCGTGCATGGCGGCGGGCATCGCCTGTCTGTGGGGGCCGGCGCATGGCGGCGCGAACGAAGCCGCGCTGAACATGCTCAAGGAAATCGGCACGCCCGACAAGATCCCGCACTACATCGAGCGCGCCAAGGACAAGAACGATCCGTTCCGCCTGATGGGCTTCGGCCACCGCGTGTACAAGAACTACGATCCGCGCGCGACCGTGATGCAGCAGACGGTGCGCGAGGTGTTCTCGGCGCTGAAGGTGAACGATCCGCTGTTCGAAACCGCGCTTCGCCTCGAAGAGATCGCGCTCAGCGATCCCTACTTCATCGAGAAGAAGCTGTTCCCGAACGTGGACTTCTATTCGGGCATCATCCTGTCGGCGATCGGCTTCCCGACCACGATGTTCACCGTGCTGTTCGCTCTGGCCCGCACTGTGGGCTGGGTGGCGCAGTGGAACGAAATGATCTCCGATCCCGGCCAGAAGATCGGTCGTCCGCGCCAGCTCTACACCGGGCCGACGCAGCGCGACTACATCCCGCTGAACCAGCGCTAAGCTTCGGGAGCGGCGGCGATGCTCAGAATAATCCTGCGGATTTTCGGTATCGCCGCCGTCCTGATGGGCGGGCTGTGGATGGGCCAGGGAACCGGCCTCATCTTGTGGCCCGCCTCCAGCTTCATGCTGGATCAACGCGAATGGGTATGGAAAGGCGCGCTGCTCGCCCTGCTGGGCGTCGGCGCCCTATGGCGAGCCTCGCGCAGACGGGGTTAGACCCCTTTCAGATTTCCGACACGCCCATTTCGGCGTTCGTATCGGCCGGCAGTTCCAGCACGAACCGCGCGCCCTGCCCCGGCGTCGCCTCCACCGACAGGTCTCCCCCCATCGCGCGCGCCAATCGCCGCGAGATATAGAGGCCAAGCCCGGTTCCGCCGTCGCCCGATCGGCCCAGCCGTTCGAACTTGGCGAACAGCCGGTCCACCTGCTCCTGCGTCAACCCCTGCCCTTCGTCGGCCACGCACAGCCACGCGCGCACGCCATCAGTCCAGCAGGTCAGCGTGACGGTGGAACTGCCCGGCGTGTAGCGGATGGCGTTGTTCAGCAGGTTTATCAGGATCTGAAGCACGCGCCGGAACTCACCGATCGCGGGGGTCCGCGCCTCTTCCGCGGGCGTCGCCAGCCTGATCGCGCGCTCCTGCGCCCGCACCGACAGGATACCCGCCGCGCGCCGGGCGCAATCGGCCAGATCGATCCGATCGGGCGCAGGTTTGAAACCCTCCGCCTCCACGGCTTCCAGATCAGCCAGATCCTCGATCAGCCCCAGCAGATGGCGGCCCGCCTCGGCGATATCCCCGGCATAGGTGCTGTATTCGTCCGACAGCGGCCCGGCGAGGCGCGTGCGGATCGTTTCGGCGTTGGCGATGATGCGGTTGATCGGCTGCCGCAGCGCCGGCGCCAGTTCGCGGCCGATGATGCCGTTCCAGCTCGCCGCGTCCGGTGCCTGGGGTGATGGCGCTACGCTTTCATGCGGTACGATGCCGATCCCGTCCGGCATCAGCAGCAGTTCGAAGCCGGCATCCCCCATCGGGAAGAGCCGCGCGCGCCAGGGCCGGTTCGATCCGTCGATTCCCACCGCCGCATCGTCCAGCAGACGCCAGTGCAGCGCGCTCTGGTGATGCTCCAACTCCGCCAGAGTCACGAACTCGGTCCAGCGCCGGCCGATTCCTTCGCGCATGGCTGCAGCCATGCCGGCGAGGTCGGCGGCCATGGCGTCGACCGAGACCACGCGCTGTTCGGCATCCAGCAGCACTTGCGCTTCCGCGATCTGCCGGACCAGCGCCGCCGCTCCGGGCGCGTCCGCGCCGCCGTCCTCCACGGCGGACGTCCGCCACCGGCTGAGTTCGATCCGCGTCCCGTCCGCTTCGGGCGTTACCGCGGCCCACGTGGACAGCGCCCGCGTTTCGTCCAAGAACGTTATCGTGCGCGCGAGCGGCGTGCCGGCCCGCCGCGCCGACCGCACCAGTTCGAGCAGAGCCGGGATCGCGATCACGCCGGGCAGTTCGCCCCCGCAGCGCCGTTGCCAGTCCGCCAGCACTTCGCTGGCATCGATGAGCCGGTCGTCGGGATCGCTGACGCCGTGAGCCAGATCGAGCGCCTTCATGAACGTTCGTACCCGGACAGCAGCGCCGCCGCGCGTTCGGGTGCGACAAGGCCAAGGCCCTCTGGAACCGTTCCGCCCGGATGCACCGCCAGGAATTGCGCCGCGATCGCGCTTTCCTCCAGCCCGCAGGCGATCAACCCCAACAGCAGCCGGGTCTCATGCCCTTCGACGGTGGCGAAAACGGCGGCTTCGCGCGAGCATCCTGCGCCCAGCGCCAGCGCCGTAACGAACAGCGCCGCGCCCGCATGGGCCAGCACCAGCGAGACGCCGGCGCGCTCGCCCAGTGCCGCCACCGAGCGGCGCAGCAGAGCCAGACGGCTGCGCTTTTCGTCCAGTCCGGTGCGCACGATCCGTTCCGCCTGCACCGCATCGGCATCGGCTTCGCGAGCCACGCCCTGCATCACGCGGATCGCGCGGTTCAGCACATCGCCGGGCAATTCCATCAGCGGCAACTGCATCCGCCGCTGCTGCTGGCAGAAGCGCGCTTGCGCCGCCATCAGGTTCACCGCCAGCGTCGAAACCGATGGGTTGGCAGCGCCGATCTGCTCCTGGATCAACGGCGACAATGCCGGATCGAGCGCGGCCCTATCCCGCAGCCGCAACGCAAGACGCCATTCGAGCGCAAGAGCATGAAGATGTTCGAGGACTGCGGGCTGTTCCGCGAGCCCGGCAATCAGCGCATCCACCGTCGCTTCGCCGTGGTGGCTGGCGCGATCCGGCCCGATCAGGGCGGCGGCAAGCTGGCGGGCGCAGTCCGCCAGCATGCCGCGCACGCGGGCCAGAATTTCGTCATCGAAGATGGTCCCCAGTCCGTTGTGGAGGAGATATTGCAGGACTGGCCCCGCCCCTGCATACGCGCGCTCCTCCGCCGCCAGCCGCGTGGCCAGCACGTCCTCCATCGCTCCGGAAGCGACTGCGGGAACCACGGGGTCCATCATCGGAAATCTTTTATTCCCGAATGGTTGATGCGGCGTTAGCGGTACGGCGGCCGACAGCGCTGGCATCAAGCAGCGTTCCCGCCAGCAGGGCCAGCACGACCATCCGAAGCGCGGCGTCGAACGGCCCGATCGCGCTGAGCACCGCCAGACCGATGCCGCACAGAAAGCGGTCGCTCAGCCACGATGTCCAGTCGCGGGCCGCGCAGACCGCGGGCACAAGCCGCAACGTCAACACCAGGACCAGCGGGGCGAACAGGCGCAGCGCCGCAGCCACACCCGAAATATCCGCCAGTTCGGACCGCCACGCGCAAAGCGCGACAAAGCCCGCATCGAGCAGCAACGCGAACGCGGCCCCGGTCGGCGCCATGCGGGCCGATGCCAGAAGCGATGCCCGCTCCACGCGAGCGAGCAGCGCGGCGCATTCGGCCACGAGCCAGCAGAGCGCCAGCAGGGCAAAGCCGATCGTCGCGCTGCCAAACCAGCCCGCGCCGACGCCCAGCACGCCCAGCGCGAACGAGGCTATGGTGACGATATAAGGCCGGGTGCCGGCGTGCAGCAGCGCGGGGCCGATCTTCTGCACGGCAATGCCGGCCAGCATTTCGCCCGGCGAACGGCGGTGCGCACCGATGGTGTGAAGCCGCAGCCAGCCCGGCTCGGCCCGGTGTGCTTCATCCTCGCTGCGGATAAGGCGCCACCGTCCCTGATCGATGAACGCAAAGGGAATATCGCGCTGTGGCACGCCGGCCTGCACCGCGATTCGCAGCAAGGCGGAGGCCGGGCTCCATTCGGGCGGCAATTCGCCCAGCCCCGCCACAACGCGCCCGGGCAATCGCATGGCGCCGGCGCTGGCGTGGTTGATATCGATCCGTTCGAACCCGGCGGCCAATCCCGTTTCGACCGGCATGGTCAGGATCACCGGTCCGTCGTTGAGCAGGCGCAAGGCATCCTCTGGCACGGCAAGCAGCCCATCGGCCAGCACGAGCAGTTCGTCCTCGGGCGAAACCAGCGGCACCAGCGCCCGCCCCGTGGGGATGACATGAAACCGGGCGCCAGCGCTCTCAGCCACGTGCTGAAGCGCCACGAGTTCGCCGGTCAAAGCCTCTGCCTGCACGACGATGCGCGCGCATCCGAAGGCCAGCGCCAGGCCCACCTGATGGCGCAACACCGAACGCCCGCCGATCGGCAGGTGCCCGCGCAGCCCCGACGGTTCTTCCGCCGCTGCATCCATCAGCGATAGCAACGCGACCCGCACGCTCTCCGGCCTCCTGTAAGCCGCCATGGTAGGGCGCGGAGGCAGTTATGCCAAGCGCGCCGCCCGCCTTATCCCCGCCCGGCGGTCCGCCGTGGTGATACGTCAGACTTCGGGGGCGAGCCCATCGATGTGCTGGCGGATTTGCCGGAGGATGCGCGGTTCGCCCGGCGCGGATTCGATCGCTTCGTCGGCGAGTTGCATCAGCGACGTGTCATGAAAACTGGCGGAAAGGCCCTTCAGCCGCAGCGCGGCCATGTGCCAGTTACCATCGCACCGCGCACGCGAAAGCAGGTCCAGCTGGCGCTCTACACTCTCCACGAACGCCGCGCGCAGTTCAAGGAACAGGGCCGGATCGTCGCCCGCAGCCGCCGCCAGCGCGGCATCGATGTTTTCGCCGAGATAGGCCATCGGGCCATATTCAACAGTCATTGTTAAAACTGGGTTTATGCCGCTGCCCGCGGCGTGGTATGCCGGCTCCATGAGTGGGGGACGCATCATTCCGATCGACAGCAGCCAGCCCGAAGCGGAGGCGGCTGCCGATACGCGCGACAATCAGACAGAACCGCTGGAACTGACCGATCCGATCAGTGACTTGCCGATGTTCGAAACCGACGAAGGCGAATGGTTCGAGGAAGCAACCCGTTCTCGGTTTTCAGGCCTTCTCGCGCCCACGCTGGCGGCCCTGGCGATAGGTGCCTGGACCGTTCTTTTCGTATTGGCCAACCTGGACGGGCTGCGTGCAACGTCCGCTCTGAACGTCTGGGTCCAGTCGATCTCCACATGGTCGATGCCCGTGCTGTTGTGTCTTGTCGCGCTGCTGCTGGTCCTGCGCTTGAGCAAGCGCGAAGCCGCGCGGTTCAACGATGCCGCGCGCGGGCTTTCGCTGGAGTCGCAACGGCTCGAACAGCGTTTGACGAGCGTCAACACTGAACTCTCGCTGGCGCGCAACTTCATTGCCTCGCAAAGCCGCGATCTGGAAGCGCTGGGGCGCATCGCGGTGGAGCGCATTACCGGCAGCGCGGCGCGGTTGCAGGAACTGGTGGTCGACAACGGCGCGCAGGTCGATCGCATCGCCACCGTTTCGGTCAGCGCGCTCGACAACATGGAGAAGTTGCGGGGGCAACTGCCGGTGATCGCCAACGCGGCGAAGGATGTAACCAACAATATCGCCGGAGCCGGGCGCACGGCGCATCTCGAACTGGAAAGCCTGGTTGCCGGATTCCAGCGCCTCAACGAGTTCGGCGTGGCGAGCGAGCGGCAGGTCGATTCGATCCGCCGCAAGGTGAACGAGGCGCTCGCCGCGTTCGAGGCCGCAACTCACGAGCTCGAAACAACATCGGCCGAGCGCTTTGCCGCACTGACGGCTGAAGGCGAGGCATTCCGCGAGCGGCTCGATCAGGACGAGATCGCGGCCCTGGCGGCGATCCGTGCGCGCGCCGATCACCTCGCGACGGAACTGGACCAGCACCGCGTCGCCACGATGGCGGCCGAGGCCGAGGCGCTGGATGCCCTGCAACTGCGCTTCGATACGCTGCGCGAGGAAAGCGGCAGGCTTGGCGAACAGATCGCCGCCGCCGAAAGCGACGCGCTCAAGGCCTGGTACGAACGCTCCGCCGCCCATGCCGATACCACGTTGCAATCGCTGGGCGCGGTCAGCCGCGATCATGAAGCGGTGGTGGCGCAGGCGATGGAGCGGCTGGCCGGGTTCGAGGATTCCGCCCGCTCGCTGGTTTCCCGGATCGAGGCGGAAGCCCGGCGGCTGGACGACGAACTGGCACGCCGGCGCGCGAGCACCGAGGCTTCCGCTTCGGAACAGCGCGCCGCGCTGACGCGCCGTTTGACCGAGATCGACGATGCCATCCTGCTGCGGCGCCAGGCAATGGAAGCCGCCGGCGCCGAAGCGGCCGACGCGCTGGCCGCCAAGCTGGCCGAGCTGGACCAGGTGATCGAGGAACAGCGCCGGCAACAGATGCAGAGCACCCGGCAGCTCGCCACGCATTGCGATCAGATCGCCGAACGCGTGGTGTCGTTCTCGCTGGCGCTGCGCGCCTCGGGCGAACAGGGCGGGGAAACCGCGCAGGCCGTCGATCAGGCCCTGGGTCTGCTCAACCAGCGGCTTGCGGAATCGTGCGAGGCCCTTTCGAAAACGGACATGCAGATCGGGGAACTGACGCTGGCGGCGGTTCGCCTGCTCGAACTGATCCAGGTGAGCGGCGAACACACCCGCACACAGCTTCCCGAAGCGCTGCGCAGTTCCGAAGCCGGGCTGAAAGGCATCGAGGATCGCGTGTTCATGCTGCGCGACACGTTGCGCGAAGCGGGCGACAGCGGGCGCACCCTGTCCGAAGACATTGTCGCCACGCGCGGCGAAGTGCGCGATGCGATCAAGGACGTCGGCCGGTTTCAGGAAGCCTTTCTCAGCCGTGCCGCCGAACAACAGGTCAGCATCAGCGAACTGCGCCAGATCCTCGCCACGGCGCGCGAGGAAAGCGAGGAGCTGGCCACGCAAGTTGACGAGCGGCTTACCGAAGTGCTTACACGGCTCTCCAGCGTCGCTTCGGGGATCGCCTCGCAACTGCGCGAAGGCACCGTCGGCGAAATCGAGGAAATCGCGAACCAGCTCGGCGACCAGAGCGGAGCGGCCATCGTGCGCGTGCTTCAGGGACGCGGCGCGGAACTGGTGGGCAAGCTGGAAGAAGCGATCGACGCCGCGACGCAGGCGAGCCGTGATTCGGTTATCCAGATGCGCGATCAGTTAAGCCGCGTGGACGAACTGGCCGGCAATCTGGAAGCGCGCGTCGAACGCCTGCGCGAACGCGCAACCGAACAGGTCGACAACGATTTTGCCCGGCGGGTGGCGCTCATCACCGAATCGCTCAACTCGACCTCCATCGATATCGCCAAGGCGCTGTCGACCGACGTGTCGGAAACCGCGTGGGCGGCCTATCTCCGCGGAGACCGGGGCATCTTCACACGGCGCGCGGTCAGCCTGATCGACAACGGGCAGGCCAAGGCGATCCAGAACCACTACGAACGCAACCGCGATTTCCGCGAGAACGTGAACCATTACATCCACGATTTCGAGGCGATGCTGCGCCAGCTTCTGTCCACACGCGATGGCAACGCGCTGGGCGTGACGCTGCTGTCCTCGGACATGGGCAAGCTCTACGTGGCGCTGGCGCAGGGCATCGAGCGGCTGCGGGGATAAACGCCTGCCGACCGGCGTGGAAACCCGATCTTAACCAAGCCCACGTAGTGTGGTCTGATAGAACCGGACCGGAGACGATTACCCGCCGGTAAACCATTCCCATTTTTTACGCCTTAACAGGCCACCGGTAGCTCCCAACGCGATAACACGTATGGGTAGACATCATGGGACTGACACTTGGTGGTCTGTTCGGCTGGGTAGCGCCGAAGCAGACGACGAACAATAATACCGTTGCATCATCCACGACAACGCAGCCGGCTCCGGCCACAAGCACTTCGACATCCACGGCAGTCGCAAGCGCGCCCGTCGCGACCAGCGCGACCGCGCCCGCATCGGCCGGCACGTCGACCGGAAGCGCAACCTCGCCGGGCGTAATCGTGGAAACCGGCAATACGCCTGCGGAGCCGGTAACCTACTCTGTTCCGGCGGTCGCGCCCGCCCCGGTCGAGCCTGCGCCGGTGGCATCGTCGCCCGCTTCGTCCAACGACAACACCTCTCTCGCTGCGCCGGCCGTTACCGACAGCCAGCCCGTTGCGCAGGAGCCCGTTGCGGCCGATCCGGCGACGGCAACCGCACAGCCGCCAGCTGTGACCGGGCAAGCCGCGAGCGCGCCCGCCGAACCGCTGGACCAAACGCCCCCGGCGGTTGCGTCGGCGCCCCCGGCGGACACCAATCCTCCGGCGTCGGAAGTTAACACGCCAGCGGACGCCGAAGGCCCCGAGGTGGCCGAGAACAAGGCGGCGCAGCCACAGGCGCCAGTCGACGACAAGCCCGCAGCTTCGCCGCCGGTTAACACGGCAGGCGTCGCCAGCAATACGGCAACGACAAACCCGGCATCGCCCTCGGCCGATCAGCCGGCAAGGATGGACCAGACCGCGCCTGCGACGTCGTCGTCGCCCGCCGGGACGCAGTTCTCGATCGCCGATCAGGTCAAAGCCGTTGCGCAAGCGGGGCACGCGGCCACCGACAAGGCCGAAGCGGATTCCGCGAACCGGGCGGAACGCTTCACCCATGCCGAGATATGGGCGCGGGCGGCCTACGAAATGATGGCGCAGGCATCCGCGCAAAACGTCAGGGCGCTGCACCTCGTCACATCGGATTGATTGCGGCATCCGTGGAACGAAAAGGGGCGCTTCCCGAAGGAAGCGCCCCTTTTTTTGCGCAGATCCGATCGAACCGGCCGATCAGGGCAGCGGCGGCACCGGCTGCGGCGGAATGTCCGCGTCCTCCTCGTGCACCTCGACCGTACCACGGCCCACATGGCTGCGGCTGCGGCTGTAGGCGAAATAGACCAGCAGGCCCACCGCCGCCCAGACCACGAACAGCATCTGGCTCTTCACGTCCAGCTTGTAGAACAGATAGAGGCAGCCCAGGAACGACAGCGGCGCCGTGATCATAATCGCCGGGGTGCGGAACGGGCGATGGCGCGAGGGTTCCGTGCGCCGCAGGATCAGCACCGCGACCGACACCGCCGCGAAAGCGAACAGCGTGCCCGAATTCGAAATGTTCGCCAGCAGGCCGACCGGAAAGAACGCGGAGAACAAGGCCACGAACACACCCGTCAGGATGGTGATCACGTGCGGGGTGTTGAACTTGGGGTGGATTTTGGAAAAGGCTGCCGGAAGCAGGCCGTCCCGGCTCATCACGAAGAAGATGCGGGTCTGGCCGAACATCATCATCAGGATCACCGAAGGAAGGGCAAGGCCGGCTGCCAGACCGATCAGATTGCCGATCTGCGGCCACCCGATCTCGCGCAGCGTCCACGCCAGCGCTTCCTTGGAGCAAACCACCGCCTGATCGCCAATGCTGGCGCACTGTGCCGCCAGCTCACGGCTGCCGGGCTCCAGGCCGATCCCATGCGCATCCATCACCGGCTGCGCACCGACCGAACCGATCACGCCCGCCGCTACCAGCAGGTAGAAGACGGTGCAGATCGCCAGGCTGCCGATCAGGCCGATCGGCATGTTCCGCTGCGGGTTCTTGGTTTCCTCCGCCGCGGTCGAGACCGCGTCGAAGCCGACATAGGCGAAGAAGATCGAGGCGGCAGCCGCGCCCACACCGCTGAAGCCCAGTGGCATGAACGGTTCGAAGTTCTTCATGTTCATCACCGGTACCGACAGGATGACGAACAGCGTCAGCGCGGACACCTTGATAGCCACGAGAACGGCGTTGACCGTCGCGCTTTCCTTGGTGCCGATTACGAGGAGCCCGGTGACGAGGCTGGCGATCAGCATCGCCGGCAGGTTGATAACGCCACCGTCATAGGGGCCGCGCACGAGCATGTCGGGTATGTCTATGTGGAAAGCGTTCTCCACCAGCCCGACCACATAGCCCGACCAGCCGACGCTGACCGCGCCGGCCGCCACCGCGTATTCCAGGATCAAGGCCCAGCCGACCATCCAGGCGATGAGTTCGCCCATCACGGCGTAGCTGTAGGTGTAGGCGGAGCCGGAAACCGGCACCATCGCCGCCATTTCGGCATAGCACAGGGCGGCAACGGCGCAGACGAAGCCGGCGATGACGAAGCTGAGCATCATGCCCGGCCCGGCCTTCTGCGCCGCTTCGGCCGTGAGCACGAAAATGCCGGTGCCGATCACGGCGCCGATGCCGAGCATGGTAAGTTGGAAGGCGCCGAGCGAGCGATGCAAGGATTTCTTCTCGGCAGTAGCAAGAATGGCGTCGAGTGGTTTGACGCGACCGAACATGGAATTCTCCCGCCTTGGACCGTTGCGGACCGCCGATCCCTCGGAACGGTTACACCGGCAACCAGGTTGTGGCGGAGGAAGCTAGCGGCAAGGTTCCGTCACGCAAAGGTCTTTTTCCCCCGCCTTCTGGGGATGCCGGCATGCTTGCGGCAGGCGAACGATGGTCTAGAAGGCTTGTCCCCGTATTCCGAAGGGACCACATGCATGTCCACGACGTTCCAGCTCGATACCGCGACCAGCCGCGCCAACCCGACGCCGGCGCCGATGAAGCGCCTGACGGTTCCGGCGATCCGTCAGCGCAAGAAGGACGGAGTGACCGACCAGCCCGTGGTGATGCTGACCGCCTACACCGCCCGGCAGGCACAGTTGCTCGATGCGCATTGCGATCTTCTTCTGGTCGGGGATTCGCTGGGGCAGGTGATCTACGGCCTGCCTTCGAGCGTTCCCGTCACGCTCGACATGATGGCCGCGCACGGCGCGGCGGTCGTGCGCGGCAGCTATCACGCCGCCGTCGTGGTGGACATGCCATTCGGCGCCTATGAAGGTTCACCGGAACAAGCGTTCGCCAGCGCCTCGCGCCTGCTCAAGGAGACGGGCTGCGCAGCGGTGAAACTCGAAGGGGGCGAAGCCATGGCGGAAACCGTGGCCTTCCTCACCCGGCGGGGGATCCCCGTGATGGGCCATGTTGGTCTTACCCCGCAGGCAGTGAATGTGCTGGGCGGCTACAACGCGCGCGGCCGCAGCGAAGCAGAAGCCGCCAAGATCGTCGGCGACGCCAGGGCGCTGGCCGATGCCGGCGCGTTCGCCATCGTGATCGAAGGCGTGGTGGAACCCATCGCCATCCAGATCACGAAGGCCGTGCCCTGCCCCACGATCGGCATCGGCGCATCGGCGCAGTGTGACGGGCAGGTGCTGGTGACCGAGGATATGCTGGGCATGTTCGAACGGGTGCCGCGTTTCGTGAAGATCTACGAGAACCTGGCCGAGACGATCTCCGGCGCGGCCGCGCGCTATGCCGACGAAGTCCGCAACCGGACCTTCCCGGGCATCGAACAGACCTACCAGCCGCGCTGATTCCGCATAACGCAAGCATCCGCGCATTTCCCGGCATTGCGTTGCCGGGTCGTTCCGCTATGCCCGGCGCGACCGTCCGTGGCCGCGCACCGGCCACCGCATTACCGCATCTTCAGGGGACCAAACCGTGCTTCGTTTCTTCAAGGGCTCGATCGGCTTCACGCTGGTCTGCCTCGCGCTGGCGGTAGCTTATGGCTGGTGGCTGACGGGCTCGGCATCGGCAACATTGGCGCTGGTGTGGATCGTCACGGTTCTGTCGATCCTCGAAATCTCGCTGTCGTTCGACAATGCGGTGGTCAACGCCACCGTCCTCGCCGAGATGGACGACATCTGGCAGCGGCGGTTCCTCACCTGGGGCATGGTGATCGCGGTATTCGGCATGCGCATCGTGTTCCCGCTGGCGATCGTGGCGATTGCCGCCGGAATCGGGCCGGTGGAAGCGCTCAAGCTCTCGCTCAACGAACCGGCGCGCTACGAAGCGATCGTCAGCGGCGCGCATGTCGGCATTTCCGGCTTCGGTGGCGCGTTTCTGGCGATGGTGGGCCTGTCGTTCTTCTTCGACGGCGAAAAGGAAGTCCACTGGATCCGCTGGATCGAGGAGAAGCTGAGCCTCGTCTCCAACGTCAAGGCCGCCGAGATCGGCCTGCTGATGGTGGGGCTCTATCTGGTCTCGCTGCTGCTGGACGCCACCGAGGCGCATACCTTCATCGTGTCGGGGATGCTCGGCATCGTCGCCTTCATCGCGGTGGAAGCGATCGGCACGATCCTCGAAATGCGCGAGGAAGCGCAGAAGGCGGCGGGCGCGATGGTCCGCTCCGGCCTTGGCGGATTCCTGTACCTCAACGTGCTGGATGCCTCGTTCAGCTTCGACGGCGTGATCGGCGCATTCGCCCTTTCCAACAATATGGTCATCATCGCGCTGGGCCTGTCGATCGGCGCCATGTTTGTCCGTTCGATGACCATCATGCTGGTGAAGCGCGGCACGCTGGCGGAATACCGCTATCTTGAACACGGCGCGTTCTGGGCAATCATCGCGCTGGGCGGGATCATGCTGGCATCGGCGCGCTTCCACATTCCCGAAAGCGTCACCGGACTGATCGGCGCGGCGCTGATCGGCCTTTCGCTGTGGTGGTCGATCCGCCACCGGCGTCGGCATCCCGACACCGGCGCGGACTGACCCTCACTCCGTCGGGTTCCTATTCAATCGGCGTCGAGGCGAGCGTCGGTTCGGGAGCCGGCGTGCCTAGGAAGCGCGGCGCCGGTGCGGGCATCACCATGCCTCCATCCTTGACGAACGTGCCACGTGCGACGTTGTGCGCGTGGCCGGGCGCTTCCGACAGGCTGAGCACCGGCGCGAAGCAGATGTCCGTGCCATCCATGATCGCGCACCATTCGTCGCGGGTCTTCGTCAGGAACAGCGCCTTGGTCCGCTGCTTGAGATCGGGCCACGCCTTCGCATCCATCTGCCGCGCGAAATCCGGATCGTCCTTCAGCCCGGTCTTCTCCATCAGCAGCGCATAGAACTGCGGTTCGATCGATCCGATCGAAATCCACTTGCCGTCCGCCGTCTCGTAGGTGTCGTAGAAATGCGTGCCACCATCGAGCAGGTTGACGCCGCGTTCGTCCTTCCAGATGCCGTTGCCGAAGAACGTCCACGTCATCGCGGACAGGATCGCCGCACCATCGACCATCGCGCAGTCGACCACCTGCCCCTTGCCGGTGGTGCGGGCGCTGAACACCGCCGCCATGATGCCGAACGCCATCAGCATTCCACCACCGCCGAAATCGCCGACCGCGTTGACCGGAAACTGGGGCTTGCCCCCCGCCTCGCCATAGGTGTGCAGCGCACCGGACAGGGCGATATAGTTGATGTCGTGCCCCGCCAGCGGCGCCATCGGCCCATCCTGGCCCCAGCCCGTCATCCGGCCGTAGACCAGCCGCGGATTGTCGGCCAGCAACACGTCCGGACCAAGCCCGAGCCGCTCCATCACACCGGGGCGATAGCCCTCGACGATGGCATCGACCTCCTTCACCAGCTCGCGAATGCGCGCCAGCGACGCCGGGTCCTTGAGATCCAGCGCGATGCGCTGACGGTTGCGGTTGAGGATATCGCGCTGGCCATCGTCGCCTACGCGGCTGGTGGCCCCGGGGCGGTCGATCCGGATCACCCTGGCGCCATGATCCGCCAGCATCATGCAGGCAAACGGCCCCGGCCCGATCCCTGCGAACTCGATGACAGTCAGTCCTTCCAGCGCTCCGGCCATGCCGCTCCCTCGCATTTAATTGATCGATTAAAGCGAGGTCGTAACGCCCGGGGCGGTGTCCTGTCCAGAGCGAATCCGCCGGACCAGGAGAGAGGCGCGATCAGCCCTGCCCGCGCCCGGCCAGGACCTGCGCCATCGCATCCGCATCCGCACCCCGCCCCTCGCGTCGCCAGCCCGCTTCCAGCAGCTTCATGGCTTGCACGCTGCCGGGGTTCTGGAACAGATAGCGCGCGGTCATGCCATCGGCGTCGCGCGCCCTCCCCGCCGCGCGCAGCGCCGCATCCATCCGGACCAGAACCGGCTCGGTATAGCGGATGGACGCGGCCCGATCATAATCGGCAATGGCTCCGGTCGTGTCGCCCGCCAGCATCCTGACATCGCCAACCAGCAGGTGTGCTTCCGACGCACCGGGATTGGCGTCGCGCAGGCGCGTGGCGACCGCCAGCGCCTCGCCGTTGAGCCGCATTTCGAGCAGCCCCCGGACATAGGGCAGCACGTTGGTCGCGAAATTCGGCGCTTCGTTGTAGCGCACGCCCAGCACGCCCAGCGGTGCGCCCGACGGCAGTGGCGCGAACGGACGAACGCCGTGCTGCGCCGCCCGGGCAAGATAGGGCGCGGCACGTTGCGGCTTGCCCTGCCGTTCCCACGCATGACCGACAAGCGCGAGCATATAGGGTGATGCCCAGGGCTGCCGCGCCACGATCTCGAACCGGTCGAGTATCTGCCGGTAATCCCCCTGGCGATCCAGCGCCCGCGCCAGCATCTTCTGCGCCTCGAGGTTGTCCGGCTGCATCCGCGACAGGCGATCGAAATATTCGACCGCCAGGTTCACGTTGCCGGCGCGGTATTCGAGAATGCCGTTGAGCTGGATGGCGGCCGGCATGTCGCGCAGCGCCGATCCCGTGCGCAGCAGGATCGAACGGGCGAGTTCGGTCTTACCCGCGCGGGCCGCCAGCACAGCTTGCAGGTAAAGCGCGCGCGCGTTCTTCGGATCGACCTCGATCAGTTTGCGGCAGACCGCCAGCATCGCGCGATACTGGCCAAGATCACCCAAGGTTGCGGCATATTCGCCCAGCAGGGCCTTGTCGTTGGGCGCGATCCGCAGGCCGGCTTCGAACCACGGCAGGGCGGCGCGCAAGCCATACTGTTCGCGCACCAGCATCCCGCGCAGTTCCAGCGCGCGCACGTTGTTCGGGTCCAGCCGCACGGCGTGATCCGCCGCTCCGATCGCCTGGGCCTGCTCGCCGCCCGAAAAGCGCAGCCGGGCGATATCGACCCACAATCCGACATCATCGGGCGTGAACCGCAAGGCCTGGTCGAACGCCTGCGCGGCACGCTGGAGATTGCCTTCCGCCAGTTCGAGTCGTCCGCGAACACGCCAGCCATTGCCCGCCGTATCAGGGGCGAACGCGCCTTCCGTCAGCCAGCGGCGCGCTTCCGTCCGGTCGCCTTCGAGCAGCAGCGCCTCGCCCACCAGATCGCGCACCGCATCGGCCGGGGTGCCGTTGCGCACCGCTTCGCGCAGCGGCACTTCGGCGGCGATCCCGTCACCCCGGTCCAGCGCGGCGCGCGCCTTGCCCCGCAATCCGTCAAGCGCGGGCGTACTCCCTGCAACCGGCAGCGCGGCGGCAAGCAGCAGTGCCGCCGCGACCAGCCGCGACAACAGGGGCCAACGCCTAGTGCTGGAGGTCGTATTGCTTGAGGAGATCATAAAGCGTCGGTCGACTGATCCCGAGCAGGCGCGCGGTGCCCGATATATTGCCCTCGCTGCGCGCCAGCGCGTGACGGATCACGCGGCGGTCTGTCGCCTCGCGCGCGGTCTTGAGATTCAGCGGATTGTCGCTGTTCTCGTCGGGCGCGGGCAGATCGAGGTCCAGCGCCGTCACCAGCTTGCCGTCCGCCATGATCACCGCGCGCTTGATCCGGTTTTCCAGTTCGCGGACGTTGCCGGGCCAGTTCCACGAATCAATGGCGGTCAGCGCGTCGGCTGCGAAGCCCTTGACCGCCGGATTCATCTCGGCGGCGAAACGTGCAAGGAAGGCGTTTGCCAGCAGTGTGGCATCCCCCGGCCTTTCGGCCAGGCCCGGAATGCGCACGACGATTTCGGCCAGGCGATAGTAAAGGTCTTCGCGAAACCGCCCGTCGGCAATCATCGCTTCGAGGTTCTGGTGCGTGGCGCAGACGATGCGCGTATCGACCTCGATCGAGCGACGGCCACCGATGCGCTCGATCGTGCGCTCCTGCAAAAAGCGCAGCAATTTTACCTGCAGCGGAAAGGGGATGTCGCCCACTTCGTCAAGAAACAGCGTGCCACCGCTCGCCATCTCGATCTTGCCCTCGGTGGTCTTGACCGCGCCGGTAAAGGCCCCCTTTTCGTAACCGAACAGTTCGCTTTCGAGCAGGTTTTCGGGGATGGCCGCGCAGTTGATGGCGACGAACGCCCCACGCCGCCGATTCGATGCGTCGTGCAGGCCGCGCGCCAGCAGTTCCTTGCCGGTGCCGCTCGCCCCCAGCAGCATGACCGAAACATTGGTGCCGGCGACCCGTTCGATCGTGCGGGCAACCTTGACCATTTCCGGCGCCGCCGTGATCATCCGACCCAGCACCTTGTTGTCCGGCCCGGCGCGATCCGCCAGCGAGCGGTTTTCCGCCTCGATCCGGTGGAGGTGCAGCGCGCGGCGCACGATCAGGCCCAGCGCATCGATATCGACCGGCTTCTGGTAGAAATCGTAAGCGCCCTTGGCGATCGCGGTCAGCGCGCTTTCGCGTGCGCCGTGGCCGCTGGCGACGATCACCTTGGTGTCGGGCTTGAGCGCCATGATCTCGTCCAGCACGGCAAAGCCTTCGCTGGTTCCGTCAGGATCGGGCGGCAGCCCCAGATCGAGCGTCGCCACCGCCGGTTCTTCTGCCCGCAGCAGCGCCAGGGCGCTGGCGCGATCGCCGGCGATAAACACGTCGAAATCCTCGTAGGCCCATTTGAGCTGGGCCTGAAGACCGGGATCGTCCTCGACGATCAGCAGCTTGGGGCGCACCTCGGTCATCATGCCACTTTCTTTTCATCGGAACCTTCCCCGGTTCCGGGACTGACGTGTTGTTCGGCGGCGGGAGCCAAGGGCAGGCGGATCGTGAAGCGGCTGCCCAGCCCTTCCCGGCTTTCCACATCAAGCCGCCCGCGCATGGCGCGCACCATTTCGCGCGCTTCGAAGGCGCCGATGCCAAAACCGCCTGACTTGGTGGAAACGAAAGGCTTGAACAGGCCGTTGCGGACAAAGTCGGCGCTCATGCCGGCGCCGGTATCCACCACGTCGATGCACCCCTCCGTGCCCTCGATGCGCCAGCGCAACAGCACCGGCATCCCTTGCGGGCTGGCATCGATCGCATTCTGCACAAGGTGCAGGAGCACCTGCTCCAGCGTTTCGCGATGGGCGAGAACGCCGAACGAGGTTTCCCCAACAGCATGCGCCCGCGGCCCTTGCGCCCCGGCATAGCGGGTGACGACACCCTTGCACACGTCCGCGACGTCAGTCCCCGCGAGCTTTTCCGGCGCGGCCTTGCCATAGCGCGAAAGGCGCGCCAGCAGGGCGTTGAGCTTGTCCGTGGAATTGCGCAGCGTCACCAGCATATCGGCGCGAAAGGCCGGGTTTTCGGCATGGCGTTCCGCGTTGCGCGACAGCAGGCTGAGCTGGCTCGCAAGGTTCTTGATATCGTGCATCACAAAGGCGATGCGGCGATTGAACTCATCGAACCGGTTCGCCTCCAGCAGCGCGACCTGGCCGTTGTTCTCCGCCAGATAGCTTGCCAACTGCTGCCCGACGACGCGCAGCAGGTCGAAATCCTCCCAATCGAGCTGGCGTGTCACCGGCGGCCTGCCGAGCACGACCATGCCCACCAGCCGTTCGAAATGCAGCAGCGGCACCAGTGCCCAGGCTTCGCGGTCCTCCACCAGCCAGCCCGGCACCCGTGCCCGTTCGCCCTGATGATCCGTGCCGGCGCGCACTTCGTCGAGATCGACGATGAAGCCATGCTGTTCGAAGAAGGCGACGCTGGCCGCCTCCATCGCCATGCCCGGAACTTCGGCGGCGGGCCATTGCCAGCGCCCGGCGAGTTCAAGGTCACCGGTTTCGGAAGGCACCAGCAGCAGGCCCTGGGCACTGTCGGTGATATCGGCCAGCGCCTGCACCACGCGCGCATGCAGCGGCAGCGCCTGCGCTCCGCCGTGTCCGATCGTGCGCGTGAAGCGCAGCCATTCGGCGCGATAATCGTAGCGGTGCTGGAACAGGTGCTTGGCGAGTACGACCTTGGCCCAGCCCCGCAGGCGCTTTGATGGCATCACGGCCAGCACCAGCACCGTGATGGCCACGGCAAACCCAAGCTGCGCCAGTTGCGAGGCGTTGCCCCCCAGCCACGCCAAAGATTGCGCGGCGCCCACCATCACGATCATGTAGCCGCCGATCACCAGCAGCGAGAGCGACTGGAAGGCGATCGTGCGCGAAGGCGAAAAGCGCAGCGAGGATTGCGCACGCGCCGCTCCGAACGCGAGCAGGACGGTAGCGATGATCTGGGTCAGCGCCCGGATCGCCACGAGATTATCCGGCACCCAGTTCGCCAGGTAGGCGATAGTGTAGAAGTTGAGGTCGTAGCCCCATACCAGCGCCATTGCCGCGCAAGCCCAGCGCACCGCGATGCGCTGTTGCGCCACCGCGCCGACATAGAGATTATGGACCAGCACGAGCACGCCGGTGGTCACCAGCAGCCGCAGCATGACCGAGATGTGGAAGATCATCTCCTCCACCCCCTCGATCGCGCCGAACCACAGTTCCAGCATGATCGCGATCGCCTGCAAGGCCTCCACGAAGGCGAGCACGATCATCAGCGGGCGCACAGGGCCCATGTGGCCGTTGCGCCCGTCGCTGGCGAACAGGGCGTAGACAAGGCCCAGCCAGCCAAGATCCCGCAGTGTTTCCGCCAGCTGCGCCGGGAGCGATCCGGCCCCCATCGCCGCACACAGCAAGGCCCACAGCGCCATTGCGACCAGCGCGGCGATGCGCACCTTGCCGCCGGGTTCGCGCCGCCGCGCGCCATCGCCCAGCCAGACCGCGAGCAGCAAAGCGCAGAACGCCGCAAGCACGTAGCCCCAGTGGGCAAAGCCACTGGAGGTATGCCCCGCGAGTTCGTCGATCGCGTTCAACGCGCGCCCTCGTTCCACAGCACGACGCGGATGGTCTGCAACAGGATCAGCAGGTCGAGGAACGGGGTGTAGTTCTTGGCGTAATAGAGATCGTATTCAAGCTTGTTGCGCGCGTCCTCGATCGAAGCGCCATAGGGGTAGTTGATCTGCGCCCAGCCCGTGATGCCCGGCTTTACCATGTGCCGTTCGGCGTAGTAGCGGAGCTTGTCCTCAAGATCGGACACGAATTCCGGCCGTTCCGGGCGCGGGCCGACGAAGCTCATCTCGCCTTTGAGGACCGTCCACGTCTGCGGCAATTCATCGATCCGCACCTTGCGGATGAAGCGGCCGATCCGCGTTACCCGCGGGTCATCCTTCTGCGCCCATTTCGCGCCATCCACTTCGGCATCGGTGCGCATCGAACGCAGCTTGATCACATCGAAATTCTGCCCGTAGAGCCCCACGCGAGTTTGCCGGAAGAAAGCCGGGCCACGGCTGTCCAGCTTCACCAGCACCGCGAACAGCGCGATCACCGGCAGCGTCATCACCAGCAGCAGCAGGCTGGCGGCGATGTCGAACAGGCGCTTGGCCGCGCTCGACAGCATACGGCCCGACGAGAAGCCATCGGAAAAGATCAGCCAGCTCGGGTTTACCGAGTCGAGATCGATCCGCCCGGTTTCGCGCTCGACGAACGTCGAGAAATCGTTGACGTGGACGCCGGTGGTCTTGATCCGCAGCAGGTCCTTGAGCGGCAGCGCGTTACGCCTCTCTTCCAGCGCCAGCACCACTTCGCTGACGCCCAGGTTGTCCACGAAGCGCGTCAGGTTATGGATGGCGGCGCGGTTGATCGCCTCCTCCACCACCGGCACGCCATCGCTCATGCCGACATAGCCGACGATCACGAACCCGGCCTCGGGGCGCTCTCCCAGCTTGCGCAGGCGATCGGCGCGATGGCCGGAGCCCAGCACCAGGATGCGCCGGCGGAACGCGGCGGTGCCGAGCAGGCCACCCAGCAGCACGCGCACCCCGAACAGCAGCCCGATGGCCAGGAACATCGCGTAAAACAGGTTCGACCGCCACAGCGTGTGGCCGGGCAGGAGGAAATAGACCACCGACATCGCAATGATGCCGAGGCTCACAGCCACCAGCAGGCGCGCGGCGGCATAGCGCAGGGACCGCAGCGCCTCCGACCCGTAGACCCCGACCGAGATCATCGCCACCTGCACCAGCACGGCGAACGTCGCCAGCGGCGCCCAGCGTTCGTTGATCGGCCCGAAATCGAGCCCGATCTGTCGCGCACGAACGATCCAGCCCAGTTCGCCCGACGCGATCAGCAGGAAGAAATCGAACAGGCCCAGAAGGAAGACCGCGTTCGGAATGTAATGTTTGAACAGGCGGATCATCAGCCCTGCTTCACCTGGCTTTCGACCATTACGGCCATCATCCGTCCTTGTAGCCAGGAAGGGTAAAGCGTCGGTGAATCTGACAATTTCCGTTTCACCGCGGTCGCCGGAAAACGCTGCAAAATGGAAATGTTATCGCGCTAGGTACTGAAATCTGTCGGTATTGTTTACAGCCCGCAGCCGCTCGATCATGGTGCGTCGATTGTTTGCGAACAGCGCAACATGGCACTGGCGGCGAACGCGCTTCGCTGCCATGCTGCGCACCATGCGGCAAAAGGAATTGCGCATAGCGCTGGTCTGCTTCGGCGGGATCAGCCTTGCGGTCTACATGCATGGCGTGACCAAGGAATTGTGGTACGCCACGCGCGCCAGCAGAGCGCTGCATACGGACGATCCCGCCAGGGTCGCCCCGTCGGCCGGCGTGGAGAAAGTCTACCTCGACCTTCTCGAAACGATTCAGCGCGAATGCGGCCTGCGGCTGCGCATCCTGCCGGATATCATCTCGGGAACCAGCGCGGGTGGCATCAACGGCGTGCTGCTGGCCCAGGCGCTGATCAGCGGGCAGAGCCTCGAACCGCTGACGACGCTGTGGCTGGAAAAAGCCGATGTCGACGTGCTGCTCGACCCCGACGCCAAGCCGTGGAGCCGCTTCGCCAAATTCTGGGCGCAACCGATCGTGTGGTTCGTGCTGGCCCGTCCCGGCAATGCCGTGATGCGCATGGTCGCCCCGCGCATCCGCGCCGAAGTGCGGCGTAAGGTTTCCAGCCTGATCCGCGCGCGCTGGTTCGCACCGCCTTTCAGTGGCATCGGCTTTTCGCGCCTGCTGGCCGAAGCGCTGGAAGCGATGGAGGAGAGCACGGCGGAACAGGCCGGCACGGCTCCGCTGCTTCCGGCCGGCCATCCGCTCGATCTTCTGGTCACCGCAACCGATTTCAATGGCCACCTTGAGGAACTGCGGCTCAACAGCCCGCCGCTGGTGGAAGAAAGCGAACACCGGCTGGCCATCGCCTTCAGCCGGGTCGCCGGTATCGGACCTGGCAGCGATCTTGCCACGCGGGCGGAACTTGTCTTTGCCGCGCGATCCACCGCCAGCTTCCCCGGCGCGTTTCCCCCGCTGATGGTGGCCGAGATCGACCGCCTTGTGCAGGAGCGCCGCATGGGCTGGCCGGGGCGTGACCGCTTCCTCCAGCGCATCATGCCCAGCCGCTGGAAGCGCGGGGAAGTGGGCGAAGTTGCGCTGGTCGATGGCGCGGTGCTGGTCAATCGGCCGTTCGCACAGGCGATGGGCGTGCTGCGCAACCGCCCGGCAGAGCGCGAGGTGGACCGTCGCTTCGTCTATATCGATCCCAGCCCCGATCACGTCCGCTATGAGGAGCGCAGCGGCCGCACGGTCGGCTTCTTCTCCGCGATCTTCGGCTCGCTATCGTCGATCCCGCGCGAACAGCCGATCCGCGACAATCTAGAAACGCTGGAACAGCAATCGCGCGAGCGCGCCCGGCTCCGCTCGATCGTCGATGCGCTGCAGCCGGAGATCGAGGAAACGGTCGAACGCCTGTTCGGCTATACCCTGTTTTTCGACCAGCCCAACCGCAAGCGCCTGACCAACTGGCGGAACAAGGCGCAACAGGCCGCCGCCGAACAGGCTGGCTATGCCTTCCATGGCTATGCCCAGGTGAAGTTCGCCGGGATCGTCAGCGATCTGGTGGACCTGATCGTGGAAGCCGCACCCGATGCCGCGCCGCGCGCGGAAATCGAGAGCGTGCTGTGGGCGCACCTTGTCCAGTCCTCGGGTCTCGACAAGCTGGCCGAACGCAGGGGCGGTGCGACGGAGGCCGCCATCGGCTTTTTCCGCGCGCACGATATCGGTTTCCGCATTCGCCGGCTCAAGCTTCTCGCCCGTCGGCTGACTTACGACTGGGACGAGGCCGAAGGGATCACGCCCGAAGCGCGCGAGGCAACGCGCGATACCGTCTATCGCGCGCAGGCGCTCTATCAGGGCCGCGAGACCGCCGCCGGCCTTGGCCCGGGCTTCGCCGCCTCCGCCGCCGTGGTGGCCAGCGATCCGGGGGCGGTCCTTGCCTCCATCGCAGCGCGGCGCGACCTGACCGGGATCGACCTCAAGGTCGATGCCATGATCGTGGCGGCGCTGGAAGCGATGGACAAGCCGTTGCGACGGCGCTTCCTCCACGCCTATCTCGGCTTCCCGTTCTACGATGTCGCCACGCTGCCACTGTTGCAGGGCGAGGGCATGGGCGAATTCGATCCGATCAAGGTCGATCGCATCTCGCCCGACGATGCCACGTCGATCCGCGCCGGAGGCACGCTCGATTGCCTGCGCGGCGTGGAGTTCTTCAATTTCGGCGCCTTCTTCAGCCGCGCCTATCGCGAGAACGACTATCTCTGGGGCCGCCTGCACGGCGCGGAACGGATGATCGACCTGATCGTCTCCACGGCGGAGCTTCCGCTTGACGTCAGCACCGTTCGCCGGGCGAAACGGCAAGCGTTTCTCGCCATCCTGCACGAAGAGCGGGACCGTCTCTGCGCCGAAAACGGGATGGTCGACCGCGTCATCGCGGAAGTGGAAGCGGCCTTCGAAGAAACGGAGCCGGGCAAAACGCGATAGGCGCGCCAGCCCTGCCCCGCGGAAATTTCCCTATTCCGTCAGGTCGCTCCACGCTTCCTTGAGCCGTTCGAAGAACCCCTTCGACTGCGGGCATTCCTCGCCGGTCTCGGTCGCCTGGAACTCCCGCAGCAATTCCTTCTGCCGCGCGGAAAGCCGGGTTGGGGTTTCCACCATGACCTCGACCACCAGATCGCCCATACCGCGCCCCTGCAGCACGGGCATGCCCGCACCACGCTTGCGCAGTTGCTTGCCCGACTGGATGCCCGCCGGAATCTCCACGGCATGGCGTTTGCCATCCAGGCCTGGAATCTCGATCTCGCCGCCCAGCGCCGCCGTCGTGAAGCTGATCGGCGCGCGCGTCAGCAGCGTAGTGCCTTCGCGTTCGAACACGCGGTGGCGTTTGACGTGCAGGAAGATGTAAAGATCGCCCGGGGGGGCACCGAACGGCCCAGCCTCGCCCTTGCCGGCAAGGCGGATGCGCGTGCCGTTGTCGACGCCGGCGGGAATCGTCACTTCCAGCGTCTGTTCCAGATCGACGCGACCCTCGCCCCGGCAGAACCGGCAGGGCTTCTCGATCACCTCGCCCCGGCCATGGCAGGTCGGGCAGGTTCGCTCGACCATGAAGAAGCCCTGCTGTGCGCGCACCTTGCCGTGTCCGCCGCACAGGTTGCAGCGCCGCGCACCGGTGCCCGGCTCCGCGCCGGACCCGTCGCAGGGATCGCACTTCTGCGAAACCTCGACCGAGATTTCGGCAGTCTTGCCATGGAACGCCTCTTCCAGCGTCACTTCCATGTCATAGCGCAGGTCCGCCCCGCGCCGCGCCTGCTGGCGACCGCCGCCAAATGCGCCGCTGCCGAAGATCGTTTCGAAAATGTCGCCCAGATCACCGAAATCGGCGCCGCCACCAAAGCCGCCGCCACCGGCGCCGCCCTGCTGGAACGCGGCGTGGCCATACTGGTCATAGGCCGCCCGCTTCTGCGGATCGGACAGGCAGGCGTAAGCCTCGTTGATCTGCTTGAACTTGGCTTCGGAATCGGCGCACCCCGGATTCTTGTCCGGGTGGAAGCGCATCGCCAGTCTGCGGAACGAAGACTTGATCGTCTTGTCATCCGCCGTGCGCTCGATTTCGAGCAGTTCGTAATAGTCGGCTTCGGTTGCCATAAAACAGCCCCAACGTCACCCGCCATCCACGCCTGTGCGCGAATGGCGGGTTCGTTTCATCGCAACATCAAGCCTTGTTGTCGTCGACTTCCGAGAACTCGGCGTCGACCACATCGTCATCGGCCTTCGGCGCATCGGCGCCGGGCGACGCGGCGGCCGCCTGTTCCTTCTCATATATCGCCTGGCCCAGCTTCATCGCCTTTTCGGTCAGCGCCTGGGTCTTGGCGTTCATGTCGTCGGGGTTGCCGCCTTCGATCGCCGTCCGGGTTTCCGCAATGGCGGCTTCGATCTCGGCCTTCAGTGAAGCGTCGATCTTGTCACCGTGCTCCTCAAGCTGACGCTCGGTGGCGTGGACAAGGCTGTCGGCATTGTTGCGCGCCTCGGCCGCCTCACGCCGCTTCTTGTCTTCCTCAGCGAACTTCTCGGCATCCTTGACCATCTGGTCGATGTCGGAATCGCTGAGGCCACCCGAAGCCTGGATGCGGATCTGCTGCTCCTTGCCGGTGCCCTTGTCCTTGGCGCTGACGTTGACGATGCCGTTGGCGTCGATGTCGAACGTCACCTCGATCTGGGGCACGCCGCGACGCGCTGCCGGAATGCCCACGAGATCGAACTGCCCCAGGAGCTTGTTGTCCTGCGCCATTTCGCGCTCGCCCTGGAAGACACGGATCGTCACCGCCTGCTGGTTGTCCTCGGCAGTCGAATAGACCTGGCTCTTCTTGGTCGGGATCGTGGTGTTGCGGTCGATCATCTTGGTCATGATGCCGCCCAGCGTCTCGATGCCCAGCGAAAGCGGAGTCACGTCGAGCAGCAGCACGTCCTTGACGTCGCCCTGCAGCACGCCGGCCTGGATCGCCGCGCCCATGGCGACGACTTCGTCCGGGTTCACGCCGGTGTGCGGGTCCTTGCCGAAGAAGTCCTTCACCACTTCGCGAACCTTGGGCATGCGGGTCATGCCGCCCACCAGCACCACGTCGTCGATGTCCTTGGCCGAAAGACCGGCATCAGCCAGCGCCTTCTTGCAAGGATCGAGCGTGCGCTGGATCAGGCCGGCGACCAGCTTTTCCAGGTCGGCGCGGGTGATGGTTTCGACGAGGTGCAGCGGAGTGGTGCTGCCGCCTTCCATGCGCGCGGTGATGAACGGCAGGTTGATCTCGGTCGTCTGGGCCGACGACAGTTCGATCTTCGCCTTTTCGGCCGCTTCCTTCAGACGCTGGAGCGCAAGCTTGTCGCCACGGAGATCCATGTTCTCCTTGGCCTTGAACTTGTCCGCCAGGTATTCGACCAGCGCGGTGTCGAAATCTTCACCGCCCAGGAACGTATCGCCGTTGGTGGACTTCACCTCGAACACGCCATCGCCGATCTCCAGGATCGAGATGTCGAAGGTGCCGCCGCCAAGGTCATAGACCGCGATCGTCTTGCCGTCCTGCTTGTCGAGGCCATAGGCCAGCGCCGCCGCGGTCGGCTCGTTGATGATGCGCAGCACTTCCAGGCCGGCGATCTGGCCAGCGTCCTTGGTCGCCTGGCGCTGCGCGTCGTTGAAGTACGCGGGAACGGTGATGACCGCCTGCGTCACCGTCTCGCCCAGATAGGCTTCGGCGGTTTCCTTCATCTTCTGCAGCGTGAAGGCGGAAATCTGCGACGGGCTGTAGTCCTGGCCACCGGCCTTTACCCAGGCATCGCCGTTCTTGCCCTTCACGATCGTGTAGGGAACGAGCTCCGTGTCCTTCTGGGTCAGCGGATCGTCGAAACGACGGCCGATCAAACGCTTGACCGCGAAGATGGTGTTGTCCGGATTGGTCACGGCCTGGCGCTTCGCCGGCTGGCCGATCAGACGTTCGCCGTCCTTGGTGAAGGCGACGATCGAAGGCGTCGTGCGCGCGCCTTCCGAATTTTCGATGACCTTGGGCGTGCCCCCGTCCATCACCGCAACGCAGCTGTTGGTCGTGCCGAGGTCGATACCGATAACTTTAGCCATGGTTTCCCCATTTCCTTCCAGATTAGACACCGCGCACATGGCGCCCCCCGCGAAGGGCAGACGCCGGTCGGCGGCTCCGACGCGGCCGATATAGGTTCGGTTTGACTTGGCACAAGGCCTGACCGCGCCTAGATCAACAGACGAATTTTCAACTGGAGGATCGACGATGCGGCTCTACGTTCTGGCGGGACTTTCCAGCCTTGCCCTCGCGCTGACAGGATGTGGCGAAAAGGCCCCGCAGGAACCGGTCGCCGCTTCGTCGAGCGCCGATGCCACCCCGGAAAATGCCCCCGGAATCGCCCTGACCGATGCTATCGTGCAACTGCCGGTGGTCGCCGGCCGCCCCGGTGTCGCCTACTTCACCGTTTCGCAGGGGAACGGCGCGCCGCGCAAGGTCGCGGCGGTCCATGTCGATGGCGCCGGCCGGGCGGAAATGCACGAAAGCAAGATGGAGAACGGCGTCTCCTCGATGTCTCCGGTCAAGGAAGTGGCGCTGGAGCCGGGTAAGACCGTGGAGTTCAAGCCCGGCGGTTTCCACGTCATGCTGTTCGACGTGGCCGATACGCTGAAGGCCGGCGGCACTACCGAACTGACCATCACGCTCGACAATGGCGACAAGGCAACGGTCGTCGCCAAGGTGACCAGCCCCGGCGGTGGTGAGGCGAGCGGCGAGATGGGCGGCATGGAGCATATGGACCACAAGATGTGATCGCCAGCCCCGCGCAAACGTGCCCGGTGGGCGGTGATCGGCCGCTCACCGAACGCGAGTGCGCGCTGGTGCGGGAGGTGTTCGGCGGAGCCATCGATGTGGCACCGGTCCGCGTCAAACGGCGGCGGTTCTTCCCGTTCCAGCCGCGCAACGTGGTAATGGCGCCGATGGGCCACCTCCACTTTCATCCCGCCGGAGCGCACTATTGCGACGATTTCGGGGAAGCCCCGCTATCACTGCAAGGCCTGTTCATTCATGAGATGGCGCATGTCTGGCAGGCCCAGCGCAAGGGGCGATGGTATCTGCCGCTGATGCGCCATCCGTTCTGCCGCTACGATTACCGCTTCGTCTCGGGCAAGCCGTTTGTCCGCTATGGCATCGAGCAGCAGGCGGAAATCGTCCGCCACGCCTTTCTCGCGCAAAAGGGGCATCCCGCCGGGGACGCCCCTCCTCTCGCCCGCCTGCAGGCAATTCTGCCCTTCGCGGATCAGCAGCGCACTTCGTATTCGTAGCCGTTGCGATCCACGCGGTAGCACCGGCCGCCGTGCTTCTTGATCTGCGAGCCGCCGAGCGCGCCGACCGCGCCGCCGATCGCGGCGCCGGTAGCGGCATCACCGCCTGTCGCCGCCGCCACACCGGCGCCCGCCGCTGCGCCGACGAGGCCACCTTCGGCCGCATAATTGCGCGAACAGCCGCCCAGCGTGACGGCGGAACCCAGAACAAGCGAGGCAATCAGGAACTTACGCATGATGTGTCTCCGTTTCTTGCGCAGGCGACGCGCGAACCGGGGGCCGCGTTCCGCCGCTTGCGACGAACCGTGCAGCAGTTGCGTTTCACGGGCCGGAAGTGCGGCAGGAAGCGGGCAGACTCGCCATGCGCTTCGTGATCGACAAGTGGCTGATAATCCACCGGAGGACGCCATGCCGCACCATGTCGATCACGCCGCCATTCTCGATCGCCTTGCCGCCGGGCGCGGCGGCGTGCGCAATGTGTTTGACGATATCGATCCGCGCCGCCTGGCGCACATCGTGGTCGACATGCAGAACGGCTTCATGGAGCCGGGCGCGCCCGTGGAAGTGCCCGAAGCGCGGAGCATAGTCGCCAACATCAACCGGATCACGCGCGCGGTGCGGGCCGCCGGGGGCACCAACGTGTTCCTGCGCTACACCAGTTCGCCCGAAGGCGATGCAAGCTGGTCCAATTTCATGATCCGCCAGGGCGCGGCCGCCACCGGCCACAAGGCGGCGTTCACCCCCGGCGCGCACTACTGGCAGCTCTCGCCCGCACTCGATGTCGCGCCGGGCGATCAGCTCCTCGACAAGCATCGGTTCAGCGCGTTCACGCCGGGCACTTGCGCGCTCGACGCCTTGCTGCGGGAACGCGGGATCGACACCGTGCTCATCACGGGGACGCTGACCAACTGCTGTTGCGAAAGCACTGCGCGCGATGCGATGCAGTTGAACTACCGCGTGCTGATCGCCGCGGACGCCAACGCCGCGCTGAGCGACGAAGAGCACGCCGCCACGCTGCACATCATGGCCATGGTGTTCGCCGACCTTTATGCGACCGACGAGGTGGAGGAACTGCTGGCGCGCTGACGCGCCAGCGCTCGCCCCCGTCGTCCGGCTCAGTCCGGCTTTTTGGCCACGGCCACCATCGCGGGTCGCAGCAGGCGGTCCTTGATCATGTAGCCGGCCTGAAGTTCCTGCAGCACGGTGCCGGGTTCGGCGTCGGCGGAAGGCACTTCCATCATCGCCTGATGCTGGTGCGGATCGAGCGGCAGGCCCGTGGCCGCGATACGGCTGATGCCGTGGCCGGCAAAGACCTTCTCGATCTCCCGCCCCGTGGCTTCCAGTCCGGCGACCAGATTCCTGAACTTCTCGTCATCGCGCAAGTCCGCGGGGATCGATTCCAGCGCGCGCGCCAGGTTGTCGGCCACTGACAGGATGTCGCGCGCGAAGCCGGTCGCGGCATAGGCGCGCGTGTCCGCGATGTCCTTTTCCATGCGGCGGCGCAGGTTCTGCGTTTCGGCCTTTGCGTAAAGGATGTCCTGCTTCGCCGCCTCGAGTTCCTCGCGCAGCTTGACCAGTTCCTCGCCGTTGCCCGCCGAATCGATCAGTTCCTCGGGCACACCCTTCAGTTCTGCCTGTGCAGCTTCGTCCAGCGGGCGTGTCTCGTTATCCGTCATTTTCTTGAAAATCCGTCTTGTCCGATGAGTTTGCTCAACGATTGAGCCGTGAAATCCACCATGGGGACAACGCGCGCATAATTCAACCGCGTCGGTCCGATAACCCCCACCACGCCGACGACGCGCCCTTCCGCATCGCGCCACGGCGAAGCGATCACCGACGAGCCGGACAGCGAGAACAGGCGGTTCTCGCTGCCGATGAAAATCCGCGTCGATTCGGCATCCCGCGCGGCATCGAGCACCCCGGCGATCGCCTCGGCGTTCTCGAGCTGGTCCAGCAGTTGGCGGACACGCTCGATGTCGCCCAGCGCGGCCTCGTCCAGCAGGTTGGCCTGCCCGCGCACCACCAGCACCGGGCGCTGCGCCGCGTCCATCGACCAGATCGCCAATCCCCGTTCGACCAGATCGCGGCTGGCAGTATCGAGCGCGGACCGGCCGCCCGCGATGTCGCGCCGGATTTCCACGGCGGCTTCGCCCAGCGTGCGCCCCATCAGCTTGTGCGTCAGGTAATTGCCTGCCTGCTCCAACGCGTGGGGCGGAACATCCGCCGGCAGGTCGATCAGCCGGTTCTCGATCGCGCCATCCTCGCCCACCAGCACCGCCAGAGCCCGTCCGGGCGAAAGGGCCATGAAGGAAAGCTGCATAAGCCGGGGCTCGCGCCGGGGCACCATCACCACGCCCGCGCCGGCGGACAGTTCCGACAGCGCCAGCGAAGCGGCGTTGAGCGCCGCCTCGATCGTGCCGCCTTCGGCAAGGCCCCGCTGGATCTGCGCGCGCTCCGCCGCCGAGGGTTCCGCCACCTGCATGATGCCATCGACAAACAGGCGCAGGCCGATCTCGGTCGGCATCCGACCCGCGCTGGTATGGGGCGCGGCCAGCAGCCCGGCGTCCTGCAATTCCTGCAGCACCGAACGGATCGAGGCGGGCGACAGGTTGACCCCGCCCGTGCCCGCCAAGGTCTTGGAGCCGACCGGCTGGCCGCTGGCGATATAGCCTTCCACCACGAGCCGGAAGATGTCCCGGGCGCGGCTGGACAGTTCGGTGAGCGGAAGCGAAACCATAAGCACCCAATGTAAACGGCAGGCTTGCAGGCTCAAGGGCATTGCGCGTAGGGCCTGCGCAACTTTCAACACCCGCCTGTCATCGGCATGCGGATTTGCAGGATAATCACCATGCGCCCTTCCGGCCGCGCCGCAGACGAAATGCGCGCCATCACGATCGAGACCAACTTCACCAAGCATGCCGAAGGTTCGGTCCTGATCGGATTCGGCGATACCAAGGTGCTGGTTACCGCTTCGGTGGAAGAACGCGTGCCGCCGTTCATGCGCGGCAAGGGCGAAGGCTGGGTGACGGCGGAATATTCGATGCTGCCCCGCGCCACCCACACGCGCGGCAGTCGTGAGGCGGCCAAGGGCAAGCAGTCCGGCCGCACGCAGGAAATCCAGCGCCTGATCGGCCGCAGCCTGCGCGCCGTGACCGACCTCAAGAAACTGGGCGAACGTCAGATCACGCTCGATTGCGACGTGATCCAGGCCGATGGCGGCACCCGCACCGCCTCGATCTCGGGCGCGTGGATCGCGCTGCGCCTCGCCGTGCAGAAGCTGATCGACGCCGGCGCCATCAACGACGATCCGCTGACCGAAAAGGTCGCGGCGATCTCGTGCGGAATCGTGAACGGCGTGCCGGTGCTGGACCTCGACTACATCGAGGATTCGTCGGCCGATGCCGATGCCAACTTCGTGCTGATCGATGGCGGCAAGATCGCCGAGGTGCAGGCCACCGCCGAAGGCGCGACCTATGACGAGGAGGGTCTGCTCCGGCTGCTCCGCCTCGCCCGCGTGGGTTGCGCGCAGATCTTCGATGCACAGGCCAAGGCTGTCGCGCGGTGACACGCCACCTGGCGCGCGGCAAGCTCGTCATCGCCACGCACAACAAGGGCAAGCTCCGCGAAATCCAGGCGTTGCTGGCGCCCTATGGCGTGGAGTGCCTGTCCGCCGGCGAACTCGGCCTGCCCGAACCGGCCGAAACCGGCACGACTTTCGTCGAGAACGCGCTGATCAAGGCGCGCGCGGCGGCGGAAGCAGCGAGCCTGCCAGCGCTGGCCGACGATTCCGGCCTCTGCGTCGCCGCGCTGGGCGGGGCGCCCGGCGTCTATACCGCCGACTGGGCCGAAGCTGCATCCTATGAAGGCGGCCCCGGTCGCGATTGGTACATGGCCATGGGCAAGGTCGAAGGGAAACTGTGCGAACAGGGGCCGGATACCCCGCGCGACGGATACTTCGCCTGCGTTCTCGCCATCGCCTGGCCCGATGGCGCCAGCGCCGTCTATGAAGGCCGCGCGCACGGCACGCTGACCTGGCCACCGCGCGGCACGCTGGGCTTCGGCTACGATCCGGTGTTCGTGCCCGCCGGTGGCACCCGCACGTTCGCCGAACTCGATGCGGAGGAAAAGCATCGCATCAGCCACCGCGCCGATGCCTTCGCCAAGCTGGTCGCGGAACAGTTCCCCGAGTAGAACCGGGCCGATGACGCCGCTCGCGCTCTATATCCACTGGCCGTTCTGCCTGGCGAAGTGCCCCTATTGCGACTTCAACAGCCATGTCCGCGAACGCACCAACATAGGCCAGTGGCAGGCCGCGCTGCTGGCGGACATGACGCACGAGGCCACTCTGACCGGCGGCCGTGAACTGACCTCTATCTTCTTCGGCGGCGGCACGCCTTCGCTGATGCCGCCCGCGCTGGTCGAAACCCTGATCGCGCAAGCTAGCCGGCATTGGCGCTTTGCCGAAGACATCGAGATCACGCTGGAAGCCAACCCTTCCTCGGTGGAAGCCGCCAACTTCGCGGCGCTGGCGCAGGCCGGCATCAACCGCGTCTCGCTGGGGCTTCAGGCGCTGGACGATACCGCCTTGCGCTTTCTCGGCCGGCTTCATGACGCCAGCGAAGGGCTGGCCGCGCTTGCCGTGGCGCAACGGCATTTCCGCCGCGTCAGCTTCGACCTGATCTATGCGCGCCCCGATCACACCCCGGAAAGCTGGGAAGCCGAACTGACCCGCGCGCTGGCCTTCGGCACCAGCCACCTTTCGCTGTACCAGTTGACGATCGAGCCGGGCACGCGCTTCGCCACGCTGGTGCGCGAAGGTCGCTTCACGCCGCTCGACGACGACGCGGCCGGCACGCTTTTCGGCCTGACCCGCGAACTCACCGAGCGCGCCGGCCTGCCCGCCTACGAGATCAGCAACCACGCCCGCCCCGGCCAGGAAAGCCGCCACAACCTCACCTACTGGCGCTATGGCGACTACGTCGGCATCGGCCCCGGCGCGCACGGGCGGCGCGGCGGCGTGGCGACAGTGCGTCACCGCAAGCCGGAAAACTTCCTCAAGGCGGTGGACGCGCAGGCGCATGGCCTTGCCGAACAGCGCGCGCTGGGCATGGCGGAGCAGGCTTCCGAAGCGATGCTGATGGGCCTGCGGCTGGCCGAAGGCGTGGACGTGAAGGCGCTGGCGGCGCGGTTCGGTTTCGCCGAAAGCGATCTCGTGGTGCCCACCAAGCGCGCGTTCTACACCGGATTGGGCCTGCTGAACGATACCGGCGACCGGCTGGCCGTGACCGAAAAGGGCATGCCGCTGCTCGATGCGCTGCTGGCCGAACTCGTGCCCGCGAGCCTGGTCGCGGCATGACGCCGCAGGACATCCTCGAAGCCTGGGGCCAGCACCTTTCGCTGGCGCGGCGCCGCTCCCCGCATACGGTCCGCGCCTATCTCGCCACCGCCACGCGCCTGCTGGCGGCGCTGCCCCCCGCGCAGGACTGGACCTCGCTCGCCCGGCTCGATCCCGCCACGCTGCGCACGCACCTTGCCGCGCGGCGGGCAGACGGGATCGGCAATGTCTCCGCCGCGCGCGAACTGTCGGCGATCAAGTCGTTCATCGCCTTCGCGCGCGAACAATCCGGCGAAACCGGCATCGCACCGCCCCGCCTGCGCGGCCCCCGCGTGAAGAAGGGCCTGCCGCGCCCGATCACGCCGGACGAGGCGGTCAATCTCGCCGCCATGGTTGCCGAAGACGCCAGCGAGGAATGGATCGCCGCGCGCGATCGCGCCGTCCTGCTGCTGCTCTATGGCGCGGGCCTGCGCATCGCCGAGGCGCTGGCCCTGCCGGCCGCCGTCCTCCCGCTGGGCGAATCGCTCGTCGTCACCGGCAAGGGTAATCGCCAGCGCGTCGTCGCGATCCTGCCGATCGTGCGGGCGGCGGTGGAGGACTATGCCGCCAAGGCGCCCTGGCCGCTGACGAAGGACGCCCCCCTGTTCCGGGGCG
This sequence comes from Novosphingobium sp. UBA1939, assembly GCF_002336885.1. Lineage (NCBI taxonomy): Bacteria > Pseudomonadati > Pseudomonadota > Alphaproteobacteria > Sphingomonadales > Sphingomonadaceae > Novosphingobium > Novosphingobium sp. UBA1939. The sequence continues at coordinate 51,362 of NZ_DDFB01000016.1, forward strand.
CCAAGGGCGGTCCGCTCGCGCAGGGCATGGTGCAGAAGGCCGTCGCGCGCGCCCGCACGGTGCTTGGCCTGCCTCCCACCGCGACCCCGCACGCCTTGCGGCACAGCTTCGCCACGCACCTGCTCGGCGCGGGTGCAGACTTGCGTTCGTTGCAGGAGCTACTGGGCCACGCTAGCCTCAGTTCAACGCAGATCTACACCAAGGTGGACGCGGCAACGCTGCTGGACGTCTATCGCAACGCCCATCCGCGCGAACGGTAGGCGGCCGTTACTTCACCACCACGCGCGGCAGGCGCAGCGTGGTCAGCAACCCACCCAGATCCTCGCTTTCGTTCAGCGAAATCGAACCGCCGTAAAGCTCGGCCACGTCGCGCACGATGGCCAGGCCCAGCCCGGTCCCCGGCTTGCCGGTATCGAGCCGCGCGCCCCGATCGAAGATGCGCTCGCGCGCTTCCTCGGGAATGCCCATGCCGTCGTCCTCGACCCAGATGTCGCAGAACTTCGGGTCCGCCGGGTTTGCGTCCACGGTGATGAACACGCTGCCGCCGCCATACTTGGCCGCGTTTTCGATCAGGTTGCCCAATATCTCGTCCAGGTCCTGCCGCTCGATCGCGACCTGCGCCTCGCGGCTACCGTCCATGTCGAAGCGGACCTTGGGATAAAGGCGCGTGACGGCCCGCTCCACCGCCTCGGCGCTTTCCCACACCACCGCGCGCGAAAGGCCGGTCGCCCGGCGGCCGACGGCGCGGGCGCGGGCCAGGTGATGGTCGACCTGACGCCGCATCACCGCCGCCTCGCGGATCACCGTATCGGCCAGATCCGAAGCCTTGGCCGTGGCCGCGTTCATCACCACCGTCAGCGGCGTCTTGAGCGCATGGGCCAGGTTGCCGGCGTGGGTGCGGGCTTCCTCCGCCTGCCGTTCCGAATGTTCGAGCAGCGCGTTCAGCTCCAGCACCAGCGGCTGCACTTCCAACGGCAGCGGCTCGTTGACCCGGCTCGCCCCGCCTTCGCGCATGGCCGCGATCGCCCGCCGCACGCGCCGCAACGGCCCCAGCCCGTAATAGGTCTGCAAGGCCGCCATGCCGAACAGCCCCAGCCCCAGCACCACGAACGACCAGATCAGGATCGAGCGGATGCGGCGGATCTGCGCGTCGAGTTCACTGCGGCTGGCGGCGACCGCGAACTGCCACAGCGTGTTGCTGCCCGGCAGGATTACCGATCGCTCGATCATCCGCAGCCGCTCACCCTCGAACTGGCCGCTATCATAGATGTGCGGCTCGGTATCGACATGGTCGCTCTGGAGCTTGAGCGTGCGGTCCCACAGCGAGCGTGAGGGGAAATCCTCATGCCCCTGCCCGCTGATCTGCCAGTAGAGCCCGCTGTTCGGTTCCAGAAAGCGCTGGTCCCCCAGCGGCCGATTGAAGAACACTTCGCCATCCGGTCCGATCTCGGCCGAGGCGACCATGGCGGTCAGCATGTAGCCCAGCTGTTCGTCGAAATTGCGCGTGACCAGGCCGGTCAGCGTGCGGTCGAGCGCGAGCCCACCGCCCAGCAGCAGCACCGTGATCCACGCGAACGCGATCAGCATCATGCGCCGCGCCAGCGATCCGGTGTGCGGCGCTGTCTTCGGTTCCTGCGCGGTGGTGGTCACGCTCTCAGTTCCCTGCCCGTCCGCCGCGATGCCGCGTCATGCCCTGCGGTGCCGCGGACAAGGCGCCGATCGTCAACCGCGGCCCGGATAGGCCGGATCGTCGAGGCTGTAACCCAGCCCCCGGATCGTGGTGATCACGTCCGGCCCCAGCTTCTTGCGGATACGGGTGACGAACACCTCGATCGTGTTCGAATCCCGGTCGAAGTCCTGATCGTAGATATGCTCGATCAATTCGGTGCGGCTGACGACCTTGCCCTTGTGGTGAAGCAGGTAGGACAGCAGCTTGTATTCCTGCGCCGTCAGCTTCACCGGCTCGCCGTTCAGCGTGACCCGGCCCGAACGGGTATCGAGCCGCACGTCGCCGGCGATCAGTTCCGAAGAAGAATTGCCCGAAGCCCGGCGGATCAGCGCGCGCAGGCGGGCGATCAGTTCCTCGGTCTGGAACGGCTTGGCCAGATAGTCGTCGGCGCCCGCGTCGAGCCCGGCCACCTTGTCGGACCAGCTGTCGCGCGCGGTCAGCACCAGCACCGGGAATTTGCGCCCTTCCTTGCGCCACATGCCCAGCACGGTCAGCCCGTCGATCTCGGGCAGGCCCAGATCGAGGATCACCGCGTCGTAGTCCTCGGTCGAGCCGAGAAAATGGCCGTCCTCGCCGTCGGTGGAAAGGTCGACGGCGTAGCCATTGTGTTCCAGCGTGGCCTTGAGCTGCTTGCCGAGGGTCGGTTCGTCCTCGACGATCAGGATGCGCATGTAAGGCTGTCCCCTGCTGCTCGCCCGCTCCCATGCCGGAGAGCGCGCGGTTACGTGTTCAGGAATGCTAGATGATCCCTTGAACCTGAACGGTCAAGGAATGGAAAGATCAGCGGGATTCACCCAGCACCTGCCCGGTGCGCGCATCCACGTCGACGAACATGACATGACCTTCGCGAATGAACTTCAGGCGATAGACCATGGCGGCGGGATCGTATTCCGGCCCCAGGTATTGCATTCCCGGCTTGGTCGGCAACACGGTCCGCTCGATCTCGCGCAGCGAACGCACGTTGCCCGCGCGCAGGTCGCGGCGGACTTCGCCCTGGGCGTCAGGACGGTTCGGGGCCGAAAAGGCCGTCGCAGGCAAGGCCGCGAGACCGACGGCGGTAAAGGCGATGATCCAGCGCATGATGCTGCTTTGCCTAGAGCCGAAGCATTGAACAAGGCGTGAATGCGGATGCCGGCGGCGGTTCAGGCAAAAAGTGCCGGCCGGGAGTACTGACCCTAGACCTTCTGCCCACCGGCGGCTAAGCGCGCGGCATGGCAGCAGCACCGATCTTGAGCTGGGAGGGCCTTGGGCTTCTCCAGGGCACCGGCTGGCTTTTCCGCGATCTTGACCTCCACATCGGCCCGCGCGACCGGCTGGCGCTGATCGGCCGCAACGGCGCGGGCAAGACCACGCTGCTGCGCCTGATCGCCGGGCAGATCGATGCCGATAAGGGCAAGCGCTCCATCCAGCCGGGCGTGCGGCTGGTGACGCTGGAGCAGGACCCGTTCTTCACCGGGTTCGATACGCTGATGGATTTCGCGCTGCACGGGCCGGACGCGCCGGAACGACACGAGGTGGAAGCCATCGCCAGCCAGCTTGGCATCGACATGGCCCGCAAGGCCGAAAGCGCCAGCGGTGGCGAACGCCGCCGTGCCGCGCTGGCCCGCGCGCTCGCCTCAGACCCCGACATCCTGCTGCTGGACGAACCGACCAACCACCTCGATCTCGCCGCGATCGATTGGCTGGAATCCTGGCTCCAGCGCTATACCGGCGCGTTCGTGGTCATCAGCCACGACCGCACGTTTCTCGAACGGCTCACCCGCGCCACGCTGTGGCTCGATCGCGGTTCGCTGCGCCGCAAGGACATCGGCTTCGGCGGCTACGAAGCGTGGATGGAACAGGTCTATGCCGAGGAAGCCCGCGCCGCGGACAAGCTGGACGCCAAACTGAAGATCGAGGCGCACTGGCTTGAGCGCGGTGTCACCGCACGGCGCAAGCGCAACCAGGGCCGGCTTGAAAAGCTCTGGGAAATGCGCGCCCAGCGCGCCGCGATGCTCAGTCCGCAAGGCACGGCGAAGCTCGCTATCGCCAGCGATGACGAGGCCAAGAGTAAGGCGGTGATCGTCGCCGATCACGTCACCAAGACGTTCGGCGAAGGCGCCGGCGCGCGCGCGATCATCAAGGATTTCAGCCTGCGCATCACCCGGCGCGACCGCATCGGCGTGGTCGGCGCGAACGGCGCGGGCAAGACCACGCTGCTCAAGCTGCTGACCGGCGAACTCCAGCCCGACAGCGGGACGGTCACGCTGGCCAAGACGCTCAGCGGCGTGATGATCGACCAGCAACGCAGCCTGATGTCGCCGGAAAAGCGCGTGCGCGACGTGCTGGCCGAAGGCGGCGACTGGATCGACGTGCGCGGCGAACGCAAGCACATCCAGGGCTATCTCAAGGACTTCCTGTTCGATCCCGGCCTCGTCGAGGCGCGCGTCGGCACGCTGTCGGGCGGCGAACGCTCGCGTCTGCTGCTCGCGCGCGAATTCGCCCGCAAGTCCAACCTGCTGGTGCTGGACGAGCCGACCAACGACCTCGACCTCGAAACGCTCGATCTGCTGCAGGAAGTGATCGCGGATTACGACGGCACCGTGCTCATCGTCAGCCACGACCGCGACTTCCTCGATCGCACCGTCACCATCACGCTGGGGCTGGACGGATCGGGCAAGGTCGATGTCGTGGCCGGTGGCTATGCCGACTGGGAAAAGCAGCGCAAGGCGCGCGTTGCGCCGGTCAAGGCCGCGCCCAAGGCGGAAAGCGCCCCGCCGCCGCCTCCCCCGGCCGCGAAGAAGGGCAAGCTCTCCTACAAGGATCAGCGCGATTACGAACTGCTGCCCAAAAAGATCGAAGAACTCGATGCCGCCATTGCGCGCGGCGAAGCACAGCTGGCCGATCCGGACCTCTACGCGCGCGATCCGAAGAAATTCGATGCGCTGATGGCCGCGCTGGAAAAGGTTCGCGCCGACAAGGACGCGGCCGAGGAGCGCTGGCTGGAACTGGCGGAGATGGCGGAAGGCTGAGAGCCGGTAACTCCCGCCTTCCGCTGCCCCAGCCCGTCCTTCGTCAGCCGCGCTTCGCTTCGGCGATCCGTTCGTCCACCCGCCGCTCCAGCATCGACAGCGGCATCACGCCTTCCTTCAGGATGTCGTGGAACCAGGGCAGGCTGAAGCGGTCGCCCAGTGCCTGCTGCGCCTTGGTGCGCGCGGCAACCCAGGCCGTGTGGCCCATCTTGTAGCTGCACGCCTGCCCGATCGAGGCGCAATAGCGCTCGATCTCGCGCTGGCTGCGCGGCCGCGCGAAGCCCACTGTGTTGACGAGGTAATCGGTCGCTTTCTCGCGGCTCCAGCGGTAGTGGTTCAGCCCGGTATCGACCACCAGACGCGCCGCGCGGAACAGGAAGGACTGGAGATAACCGGCGCTTTCGATGCCGGTATATCCGCCCAGTTCGTCGGCCAGTTGCTCGGCATAGAGCGCCCAGCCCTCGCCATAGGCGGAAATGAAATAGTCCTTCAGGAACATCGGCAGGTTCCCGCCGCTGCGGGTATAGCCGCCCTGCAAGTGATGGCCGGGAATGCCCTCGTGGTAGGTCAGCGCTGGCAGCGAATATTTCGGCCAGTCGGCCACGTCCTTCAGGTTGATCCAGTAGATCGCCGGGCGCGAACCGTCGAGCGGCGCGGAATAGTAATACCCGTTCGGCGCGCCATCCTGAATTTCCACCGGAACGCGGCGGATTTCGAGCGGCTCGGACGGGATGTCGCGGAACGCGCGCGGCAGTTTCTGCGTCATCGCGGCGATACCCGCGTTCAGGCTGGCGATCAGGTCCAGGCGCCCCTGATCGGTGTTCGGATAACGTTGCGCGGGCGAGGCGTTGAGCGCGGTCAACCGCGCCCCAACCGAACCGGTGGTGAAGCCCGCGCCCTTCAGGATGGCGTCCAGCTTCGCGGAAATATCGGCTACCTGCTCCAGCCCGATCTTGTGGACCTGCTCGGCCGTGTGATCGGTGGTGGTCGCCTTGCGCAGCGCCAGCGCGTAGATCTCGTCGCCCTTGGGCAGACGCCACGCGCCATCGCCCGGCCGCGTGCGCCCGCGCAACTGCTGCATCAACGCGATCTGGCGATCGAGCGCGGGATAGACGTCTCCCGCCACGATCCGGGCAGCCCGGCTTTCCCAGTCGCCTGCCACGCTCTTCGCCGTCGTTCGCTTGACCAGCGATCGCACCATGGCGTTCTGTTCGGGCGACGGTGCGCGCAGCGCGCGCATCTGCTTCAGCACCAGATCGACGGACCATACCGGCGCGATCAGGCCGCGCCCGGCGTCGCGCCGCTGCCGCGCGGTTTCATCGTCCAGCGCGAAAGCGAAGGCCCGCAGCCGCGTCAGATAGGCTTCGGCGTCATCGGCGTTCTCGACCGGGTGCTGGCTGTCGAGAAAGTCGGGAACACTGAAATAGACGCCGCTCTGCTGCGTGATCGGATAGGGATTTTCCACGTCGTCCAGCCCGAACGGCTTGCCGGCGAGTTCCTGTTCGAACTTGTAGGCAAGGACATCGCGGTTCAGCCGGGCGGCGGCGCTCAGGCTTCCCGCATCCACGCCACGCATTGCCGCCAAGGCGCGTTCGTTGAACGCCCGCGACGCGTCCTTCCCGGCCTCGCTGTAGTCATCAAGCCGTGCTCGCAAGCCGGCACGAGTGCCCTTGTCGAGGCCAAGGCGCGTCGCGTTTTCGGGCTCGATCAGCAGCTGTTCGTAGAACAACCTGTCGGCCAGCGCGTTGAACGCGGCATCGCCGGCCGTCTGGGCCAGAACCCGGAGCGGCCAGCCTCCGCCAAGCGCACCCGCCGCGATTCCCGCGAATCCCAGAAATTCCCGTCGTTCCATGAAGTTGCTTCCCGACACTGTGGTTTCAATCGATACGGCCTGACACGGCGCAGGGATAGCCCGCAATGACGTTCGTCGATCCGCCTGTGTCGTTCATCGGATGCAATAAAAGTCCGCCACACGGTCAAGCGCGATGCGCAAGACCAGCTTACCGCTGCGGACAGGCCAGTCCAGCGCCTTCTCCGCCATCGCCAGGGCATCGCCGGAGCAAACCACCCGCCACAGAATATCGCTCAAGCCGGTTCCCGCGGCGGCGATCGCCGCATCGAAGCGTTCCTTCGCCGCGATCTGCCGCTCGGTCGGCGAAAGGTTGCGCTCGCCACCGCCAAAACGCACCGGTTCCCAGCGCATCGTGACGGCTGACGCCAGTTGCGCGCGCTCCCAATCGGTCCGCAGGCGCTCCCCCGCGTCGAACTGCCGGTCGCTGAGATGGCCGCGTGCATGCAGCCAGGTCAGTGGCGATTCGGCGCAATTCACCTTCACGCTGCGCCGCGCGGCCGCCGCGGAACCACGCCCTGCCCGGCGCGGGCCTTCGCTGGTCAGTTCACGATCGATCAAGACCTGGCGCATCGGGTCACCTCCGCTTTGAACATTTGGGGAACGCCGCCGCACTTGCCCCAGGGGCTGCTTTGTAGGAAAGCAATTTCAACTTCCGTTCCTCTCAGAAATGGAACCACCATGATCAACCGCATCCGCGACATCCGTCGCCAGAAAGGCCTGACCCTGGCCGACGTGGCCGCGCGCTGCGTTCCGCCGACGACGGCGCAAACCATCGGCCGGCTCGAAACCGGGATGCGCAGCTTGTCGCTGACGTGGATGAACCGGATCGGCGCCGCGCTCGATGTCGATCCGCAGCTTCTGGTAAAGCCGGACCATTCCGCCATACCCAACGTCGTCGCGCGGCTCACCGCCGGCGGACCTGAGGCGCTGACGCACCCGATGGACGCGGTGCTGCCCACCGAGTTCGGCGGCGATGCGCGACTCATGGCGCTGGTTGTCGATGCGGGCCTGGGCGAATACCGGGCGGGCGATCAGGTGTGGCTGCGGCAGGTCGATCCGGCGGATTATTCGCGTGCGCTCAACCGCGACGTGCTTGCGCCACGCCCTGCCGGCCGCTTCGCCTTCGGGCGGATGATCGACCATCTCGACGGGCGCATCGCACTGCTGCCCCCAGGCATCGGGCAGCGGCAGGTGGTGATCGACCACCCGGCGTGGATCGGCGTGGCGGAAATGCTGGTCCGAAAACTGTGAACCCTGCAACCGGGCGCCGCCTGCTCTCGATTTCGACGCTTTACCCCTCGTCCCAGCGCCCCGGTTTCGGGCGCTTCGTCGCGCGGCAGATGGAAGCGCTGGCCGCGCGCGGCGATTGGGAGGTGACGGTGGTGAACCCCATCGGCCTGCCACCCGTCAAGCTGGCCCGCTATGCCGACATTGCCGAAACGCCGCTGATCGAAACCGGCGGTCCCGTCACGGTCCATCATCCGCGCTTCACGCTGATCCCCGGCCTTTCCGGCCACATCAATCCCCTGCTGATCGCGCGCGCCATCCTGCCGCTGGTGCAGCGTCTCCACGCCGAACAACCGTTCGACATGGTCGATGCGCAGTTCTTCTATCCCGATGGTCCGGCCGCCATGCGCGTGGCCGAGGCGCTGGGCCTGCCGTTCGCGATCAAGGCGCGCGGGTCCGACATCCACTACTGGGGCACAAAACCCTTCGCGCTGCGGCAGATGCGCGCGGCCGCCGAAAAGGCATCGGTCATGCTGTCGGTCTCGCAGGCACTCGCCAACGACATGGCCGCCTTGGGCCTGCCAGCCGGCAAGATGCACGTCCATTATACTGGCCTCGATCACGCGCGCTTTTCGCCCCTGCCGCGCGCCGCCGCGCGGCAGCTGGTCTCGGCCATTCCCGATCTCGGCATCTGGTCGGTCGGTAGGCTCGTCGTCAGCGTCGGCGCGCTGATCCCGATCAAGGGGCAGGCGCTGGCGATCCGCGCCCTGGCCCATCTGCCCGAGGACGTCCGCCTGGTCATCGCCGGCACCGGGGCAAACGAGACCGCGCTCAAGGCGCTGGCGAGCGAACTCGAGCTGGCCGAGCGGGTCCAGTTCGTCGGCGCGGTCGATCACGAGACCCTGCCCACGCTGCTTTGCGCGGCGGACGCCATGGTCCTGCCTTCGGAACGCGAAGGCCTTGCCAATGCCTGGATCGAAGCGCTCGCCTGCGGCACGCCGGTCGTCATCCCCGACATCGGCGGCGCGCGCGAGGTGGTGGACTGCCCCGCCGCTGGCCGCATCGCGGCACGCGATCCGGTGGCCATCGCCACCGCGCTCGGCGATCTGCTGGCCGATCCCCCCGCGCAGGAAGACGTCGCAGCCTGCGCCGCCCGCTTCAGCTGGGACGGCAATGCGGCCGCGATGGCGGAGATTTACGAGGGCGTGGTCCGGGAGCAGACCACAGCCTGACGGCGGGCACAAACACCGCCCCCGTCGTCCCAGCCCAAGCTGGGACCTCAGGCCGCTGCGGGAAACCTTTCAGGGGTCCGTCCCCGGCTGCCCGAGATCCCAGCTTACGCTGGGATGACGCGTTTTCTCACCCCCGCTCGCGCGCCAGGCGTTCCTGCTTTTCCAGCGCGCTTTCGGTGGGGATGAAGCTCTTGGGATTGACCTTCAGCCAGATCAGGATCGGCGCGGCCATGTAGATCGAGCTGTAGGTACCCACGAAGATACCGAGCGTGATCGCCGCGGTGAAGCCGAAGATCACGTCCGGCCCGAACAGCAGCAACGCGACCAGCGTGATCAGCATCGACAGCGAGGTCACGATCGTACGCGCCAGAGTCTCGTTGACCGAAAGGTCGAGCAGCTCCGGCATCGGCATCTTGCGGTATTTCTTCATGTTCTCGCGGATACGGTCGTAGACCACGATCGTATCGTTGAGCGAATAGCCGATCAGTGTCAGCAGCGCGGCCACGATGTTGAGGTCGAACTCCATCTGCGTGATCGCGAACATGCCGAGCGTCAGCACCACGTCATGCACCAGCGCGAACAGCGCGCCGATGCCGAACTGCCATTCGAACCGTATCCAGATGTAGGCCGCCACCGCCAGCGCGGCGAAGCCCAGCGCCTTGAACGCGTCCCAGCCAAGCTCCTTGGAAACCTTGCCCGAAACCGAATCGACGCCGTCAATCCGTGCATCGGCATGGGCCGTCTTGATCGCGGCGGTGATCGTGCGGGCCATCTTGTCCGACAGCGCGGGATCGTGGTCCGATCCTTCGGGCAGCTTCATCCGGATCGAGATTTCGTTGGGCTTGCCGTAGCGCTGGATGATCGGCTCGCCGTAACCCAGCTTGTCCACCTCGCCCCGCAGCTGCGCCACGGGCGCCTCGGCGCTGCGCTCGAAGGTCACGCGGATCATCTGGCCGCCGACGAAATCGACGCCCAGGTTGAGGCCACGCGTCGCCACCAGCGTCAGCGATCCCGCCATCAGCAGCAGGCTGACGATGTAGAACGGCAGCCGCCACTTCAGGAAATGGATGTTGGTATTGTCGGGAATGAGCTTGAGGAGCTTCATGTCCTTCGTCTCCTCTTACAGGCTCAGTTCGGACGGCCGCGCGCGGCGGAGCCACTGCGCCACCCACATGCGGGTCATGGTCACGGCGGTGAACACCGAGGTCACGATGCCGATCATGAGCACCACGGCGAAGCCGCGCACCGGGCCGGTGCCGAACGCGAACATCAGCACCGCGGCGATGACATTGGTGATATTGGCGTCGAAGATCGCGCGGCTCGCTTCCTTGTAGCCCATCTCCACCGCCTGCACCACGCGCCGGCCGCGATGACGCTCCTCGCGGATGCGTTCGTTGATCAGCACGTTGGCGTCCACCGCCGCGCCGATGGTCAGCACGAAGCCGGCGATGCCCGGCAGGGTCAGCGTGGTGCCGACGATGCCCATGATGCCCAGGATCATCAGCACGTTCACGACCAGCGCCAGGTTCGCGTAAACCCCGAAACGGCCGTAGGTGATGAGAATGAAGCCCATCAGCGCGCCGGTGCCGACGAGCATGGCGATCATGCCCTTGCGGATCGAATCCGCGCCAAGGTCCGGCCCCACGGTCCGCTCTTCCACCACCTTGAGGTCCACCGGCAGCGCGCCCGAGCGCAGCGCGATGGCGAGCTGGTTGGCGCTTTCCGTGGTGAACCGGCCAGAAATGACGGCACTGCCGCCCAGGATCGGCTCGTTGATGTTGGGCGCGGACAGGACCTTGCCGTCCAGGATGATGGCGAAGGGCTTGTTGACGTTCTGCGTGGTCAGCTTGGCGAACTTTTCGCCGCCGTCCGAATTGAACGTGATGTTGACGACCGGTTCGTTGGTCTGCTGGCTGTTGGTCTGCTGCGCGTTGGTCAGCTGATCGCCGCGAATACCGCCCAGCCGCTTGACCGCGATCGCGCCCAGCTTGGGGTCCTGATAGGGTACGATCTCGCTGCCCGGAGGGGCGATGCCGCGCGCCACGTCCGAAGGCAGCGCGCTGGTATCCACCAGCTTGAATTCGAGCTTTGCGGTCTGGCCCAGCAGGTTCTTGAGCGCCTGCGGGTCCTGCAGCCCCGGCACCTGCACCACGATGCGGTTGGCGCCCTGGCGGATGATGGTGGGCTCCTTGGTGCCCAGCGCGTCGATACGCTTGCGCACCACTTCCACCGCCGTGTCCATCGCCTGCGTCACCGCCTGGTCGATGCCTTCCTGCGAAGGCGTCAGCACGAAGCGGTTGCCGTCGACGACATCGATCTTCCAGTCGCGCTGGCCGGTCAGCCCCGCGCCGCTGGTCAGCGGCAGCACCGCCTCGCGCACCGCGTCCACCTTGGTCGGGTCGGCCACCACGAACGTCAGCGCGCCATCGCGGTTGGAGATGTCGCTAATGCGGATGTCGCCGGACTGGCGCAGCTTGTTGCGGACGCTTTCCTCCATCCCCTCGATGCGCTGCTGGCGCACCTGAGAGGGATCGGCTTCGAGCAGGATGTGACTGCCACCGGCCAGGTCGAGACCGAGGTTGATCTTCGGCTCCGGCAGGACGGACGGCCAGTTGAGGCCCGCCGTGGCGGTCAGCGAAGGCACGGCGGCCAGCATGCCGACGATCGTCAGCGCCCAGAGCCACAGTACCTTCCAGCGCGGGAAATCGAGCATGAGAACAGGTTCTTTTCGTCTAGCCGATGGGATCAGTCGTTGGCCGGAGCCGTCCCGCCGGGCGGAACGATGTCACCGATCGTCGAACGCACCGCCTTGACGCGCACGTTGGGGCCAAGTTCCAGTTCGGCATAGTGATCGTCCAGCTTGATGACCTTGCCGACCAGCCCCCCGGCGGTGACGACCATGTCCCCCTTCTTCATGGCGGCGATCTTTTCCTTGTGCGCCTTCTGCTGGCGCATCTGCGGCCGCAGGATCAGGAACCAGAAAATGAACGCCATGCCAACCAGCGGCAGGAACGAAAGCCACTGCGGCGGCTCCTGGGTGGCGGCGGGTGCGGCGGCGGAAAGGAATGTCAGCATCATGGAACCGTTCTTGGGATCGGTGGAAAGGCATTGCAACCCGCCCGGACGGAAAGCGGTGTGCCCGCCCGGAAAGATTGCGCAAAAATATGGCCCGGCCGCCTAGCAGCTTGGGCCACGCAAGGCAAACGGCACCCCTTCCGGAGGCACTTTCGGAGACGAAAAATCGTCTCCGCCCAAAGCGCACCATGCCGCTTGCCATCCGCAAGTGACCTGCCTATAGGGCGCGCTCCGGTCGGGACGTAGCGCAGCCTGGTAGCGCATCACACTGGGGGTGTGGGGGTCGGAGGTTCGAATCCTCTCGTCCCGACCAATATTTCCAACAACAACGCACAACGAAACACGCCGCCCACGGAACCCCGCAGGCGGCGCGCTTGTTTTGGCCGTCCGATCCCTGTCAGGCGAGATCGAAGCGGTCGGCGTTCATCACCTTGGTCCAGGTGGCGATGAAATCGGCCACGAACTTCCCGTGGGCATCATCCTGCGCATAGACTTCGGCATAGGCCCTGAGGATCGAGTTGGAACCGAACGTCAGGTCCAATGCCGTGGCGGTCCACTTCACCGCGCCCGTCTTGCGATCACGGATTTCGAAGAGGCCGTTGCCGGCCGGCTTCCAGGTGTTGGCCATGTCGGTCAGGTTCACGAAGAAGTCGGTGGTCAGCGCGCCTTCGCGGGCGGTCAGCACACCGTGCCTGGTTCCGCCGTGATTGGCGCCGAGCACGCGAAGCCCGCCGACCAGCACGGTCATTTCCGGCGCGGTAAGCCCCATCAGCTGCGTGCGATCCAGCATCAGCTCCGCCGGACTGACCGCGTAGTCCTGCTTCAGCCAGTTGCGATAGCCATCGTGGATCGGCTCCAGCGGCGCGAAGCTGTGAGCGTCGGTCTGCGCGTCGGTGGCATCGCCCCGGCCCGGTGCGAACGGCACGGTCGCCTCGATGCCGGCAGCCTTGGCGGCCTGTTCCACACCGACATTGCCGGCCAGCACGATGATGTCCGCCACGCTGGCGCCAACATCCGCCGCGATCGGTTCCAGCACCGCCAGCACGCGCGCCAGCCGGGCCGGCTCGTTGCCTTCCCAGTCCTTCTGCGGGGCCAGGCGGAGGCGCCCGCCGTTGGCGCCGCCGCGCATGTCGGACCCGCGATAGGTCCGCGCGCTGTCCCACGCGGTCGCCACGAGATCGCTGATCGACAGTCCGCTCGCCGCGATCCTGGCCTTTGCCGCGGCGATGTCCCAGCCGGTGCTGCCGGCAGGCACCGGGTCCTGCCAGATCAGGTCCTCGGCCGGTACGTCGGGTCCGTGGTAACGCACCTTCGGCCCCATGTCGCGGTGCGTGAGCTTGAACCAGGCGCGCGCGAAGACCTCGGAGAAATAGGCCTGATCGTCGCGGAACCGTTCGGAAATCGCGCGGTAGACCGGGTCCTTGATCATCGCCATGTCGGCATCGGTCATCATCGGATTGGTGCGGATCGACGGGTCCTCCACGTCGGCCGGACGATCTTCCTCGCGGATGTTGACAGGTTCCCACTGCCAGGCGCCGGCCGGGCTCTTGCGCAGCTCCCAGTCGTGGTTGAACAGCATCTGGAAATAGCCGTTGTCCCACCGCGTGGGATGCGTGGTCCATGCCCCCTCGATGCCGCTGGTGATCGTATCGCGGCCCATGCCCTTGCCGCCCGGATTGGCCCAGCCAAGGCCCTGCTGCTCCACCGGAGAGGCTTCGGGCTCGGGGCCAAGCCGGCTGGCATCGCCATTGCCGTGCGCCTTGCCCACGGTGTGGCCGCCTGCCGTCAGCGCCACGGTTTCCTCGTCATCCATCGCCATGCGAGCGAAGGTTTCGCGAATCTGCGCGGCGGTCTTCAGCGGATCGGGCTGGCCGTTCACGCCTTCCGGATTGACGTAGATCAGGCCCATCTGCACGGCCGCGAGAGGGTTTTCCATCGTCGAAGGCGTGGCGACATCGCCATAGCGTTCGTCCGACGGGGCCAGCCATTCCTTCTCGGCGCCCCAATAGACGTCCTTTTCGGGATGCCAGATGTCCTCGCGACCAAACCCAAAACCAAAGGTCTTCAGCCCCATGGTCTCGTAGGCGATGGTACCTGCCAGCACGATCAGGTCGGCCCAGCTCACCTTGTTGCCGTACTTCTTCTTGATCGGCCACAACAGGCGGCGCGCCTTGTCCAGGCTGACGTTGTCAGGCCAGGAATTGAGCGGCGCGAAGCGCTGGTTGCCGGTGCCGCCACCGCCGCGCCCGTCCGCCGTGCGATAGCTGCCGGACGAATGCCACGACAGGCGGATCATCAAGCCGCCGTAATGCCCCCAGTCCGCCGGCCACCATTCCTGGCTGTCGGTCATCAGCGCGCGCATGTCCTGCTTGAGCGCCTCGAAATCGAGCGACTTCAGCGCCTCGTGATAGCGGAAGCCCTTGCCCAGCGGATTGGTCTTGCTGTCGTGCTGGTGCAGGATGTCGAGGTTGAGCGTTTCGGGCCACCAGCTCGTGACGGAGGCCGCCGTGCTGGTCAGGCCTCCATGCATGACGGGACACTTCCCCGCCGTTGCGGAATTGCTGCTCATTCTGTTTCTCCAGCCTTGTTCATCAACCGCGCCGCATGCGCCGCCGAAATCCGTATCGTTCGGGCGAACTCATTTATCAAAGCGATTTAAATCGTCACAATGATCGCTCAGTGCGATTTCTGTATCTCACATCATGTCGAGCGCCGGAGCAATCATACTTTGGTTTCCTACATGAACCGATACGGTTACTGTCCCGCGTCCTGCCGCAACAAGGACGCTCCCATGCCCCTCCTCGACGCCCTGATTTCCCCCATCTCCTCGATCATCGATCGCATCATTCCCGACAAGGAAGCCCGCGACCGCGCCAAGCTCGAACTGTTGAGGCTGCAAGGCACGCAGGAACTCGAGCAGATCCGCACGCAAATGTCGGCCATCCTCGCCGAAGCGGGATCTACCGATCCATGGACCAGCCGCGCCCGCCCCGGCTTCCTCTACGTCATGTACATCATGATCCTGTGGTCGCTGCCGATGGGCCTGATCGCTGCGGCGCGGCCCGAAGCGGCGCGCGACATCGCCGTCGGTATCACCGCCTATCTCAATGGCCTGCCCGAGCCGCTCTATGCGCTCTTCGGCACCGGCTATCTCGGCTACACGGCGGCGCGCCAGTGGGGCAAGGCCAAGGGCATAGACCGGTAAAGAGATGGACCGCGCGGGTTCCTTCCGGGGATTCGCGCGGCCACTTGCGCATGGCGGCGGCGGCACTATCACGGCGCGGCGGCCACACGCACCGGGAACACGCCACCATGTCAGACAAGACCGTCTTCGTCCTCAATGGACCGAACCTCAACCTGCTTGGCCTGCGCGAGCCGGAAATCTACGGATCACAGACGCTGGACGACATTGCCGGCATGCTGGAAGACCACGCGCAGACGCTCGGCCTCGACATCGACATGCGCCAGTCGAATCACGAAGGCCACCTGGTCGACTGGCTGCACGAAGCGCAGGCCGTGGGGGCAAAGGCCGTGCTGCTGAACGGCGGCGCCTATACCCACACCTCGGTCGCGCTGCACGATGCGATCAAGGGAATCCGGACGCCGGTGATCGAAGTCCACCTGTCCAACCCCCACACCCGCGAAGCATTCCGCCACAAGAGCTACGTCGGGATGGCCGCCAAGGGCACCATCGCCGGGTTCGGTGCGCGCAGCTACATTCTGGCGCTGGACGCCGCCGCCGCGCTCTGACGGCTTCCCGTAGGCGCGAAAAAGCGGCGAAAGCGCCTGTTTTCCACCCTCGCGGGCATTCCCACCCCATCCCCCCCTTGCCAGCGCCGCCCGCTGAAGGCATGGCGGCCAGCCAGTATGACCACCCGCGAGGATTAAAATGGGGCACGACCGCGGCGAAAAGGCCGAAGGAATGGCAATCGACAGCACGCTTGTGCGTGAACTGGCGGAGCTGCTTGCCGAAACCGGGCTCAGCGAAATCGAAGTCGAGGATGGCGAACGCAAGATCCGCGTCGCGCGCACGCTGACGGCGGCGCCGGTGGCGCAGACCGTTGCCGTCGCCGCTCCGGCGCCCGTTGCCGCCGCTGCTCCGGCGGCCGCGCCCGCAACAGCGCAACCTGCCGAGGATCACGCCGATGCCGTGAAATCGCCGATGGTGGGCACGGTCTATCTCTCGCCCGACCCCAGCGCTCCCGCTTTTATCAGCCTTGGCCAGACCGTGAAGGCCGGCGAAACGCTGCTGATCGTCGAAGCGATGAAGGTGATGAACGCGATCACCGCGCCCGCCGCCGGCACCGTGAAGGCAATCCTCGTCGAAAATGCGCAGCCGGTCGAATACGACCAGCCGCTGGTCGTGATCGGCTGAGGCGCCAGCGCCCATGGCCATCAAACGCCTGCTGATCGCCAATCGCGGCGAAATCGCCCTGCGCATCCACCGTGCCGCGCACGAGATGGGGATCGAAACGGTCGCGGTGCATTCCACCGCCGATGCCGACGCGATGCACGTGCGCCTGGCCGATCACGCGGTCTGCATCGGGCCGCCGCCCGCGCGCGACAGCTACCTGAACGTCGCCGCGATCATTTCGGCGGCGGAGATCACCCAGGCCGACGCGATCCATCCGGGCTACGGCTTTCTCTCGGAGAACGCCAAGTTCGCCGATATCGTCGAAGCCCACGGCATCACCTGGATCGGCCCCAAGCCCGAACATATCCGCACGATGGGCGACAAGGTGGAGGCCAAGCGCACCGCCGGCGCGCTGGGCCTGCCGCTGGTTCCGGGATCGGATGGCGCCGTCTCCGAAGTGGAGGAAGCGCGCAGGATTGCCGAGGCGATCGGCTATCCGGTGATCATCAAGGCCGCATCGGGCGGTGGCGGACGCGGCATGAAGGTGTGCAACAGCGCCGACCAGCTCGAAACGCTGATGCAGCAGGCCGGTAGCGAGGCGAAAGCCGCGTTCGGCGATGCCACGGTCTATATCGAGAAGTATCTCGGCAACCCGCGCCACATCGAATTCCAGATCTTCGGCGACGGTAACGGCAACGCCATCCACTTGGGCGAGCGCGACTGCTCGCTCCAGCGCCGCCACCAGAAAGTGCTCGAAGAAGCGCCCTCGCCCGTCATCTCGTCCGAGGAGCGCGCGCGCATGGGCGGCGTGGTCGCGCGCGCCATGGCCGACATGGGCTATCGCGGCGCGGGCACCATCGAGTTCCTGTGGGAAAACGGCGAATTCTATTTCATCGAGATGAACACCCGCCTGCAGGTGGAACATCCGGTGACCGAAGCGATCACCGGCGTCGACCTGGTGCGCGAACAGATCCGCATCGCCGAAGGACGGCCGCTGTCGGTCGCGCAGGAGGACATCGAGTTCAAGGGCCACGCGATCGAGTGCCGCATCAACGCGGAAGACCCGTTCACGTTCGCGCCCTCGCCCGGCCTGGTGAAAACCTATCACGCGGCCGGTGGCATGCATGTGCGCGTCGATTCGGGGCTCTATGCCGGCTATCGCATCCCGCCGTACTATGATTCGATGATTGCAAAGCTGATCGTCTATGGCCGCACGCGCGAAGGCTGCATCATGCGCCTGAAGCGCGCGCTGGAGGAAATGGTGATCGATGGCGTCAAGACCTCGATCCCTTTGCACCAGAAGCTGCTGACCGATCCTGACTTCCTCAGCGGCGATTATACGATCAAGTGGCTGGAAGACTGGCTGGCGAAGGACGCCTGAATCGTTTGCAAGTGCTGCGACTGACGCCGCCTGCGGCGCGCAAGTCTCGCCCCCTCCCGCAAGCGGAAGGGGGCAGCGCTCCATGGATTGCAAGCGATACAATCGCCTTCTGTAAGGGACCTCACTCCTCGCGTGGCTTCCACCGCACCACGCGCCACAGGTAGGCGATAGCCACCAGCGCCATGCAGCCGGTCGCCAGCGGCCCGGTGTACCGATCGACCTCCGCGAAATTGCGGCCGAGATAATAGCCCGCCGCCACCAGCAGCGCGTTCCACACTGCCGCGCCGGCGAAGGTGAACGCCAGGAAGCGGGCGTGGCCCATCCGGGCTAGGCCCGCCGGCAGCGAGATCATCGTGCGCATCACCGGGGCAAAGCGCACGACAAAGACCACCCACTGGCCATGCCGCCCGAAGAAGGCCACCAGCCGTTCCACATCGTGCCAGTCCAGCGTCAGCCACCGCCCGAAGCGGGTGACCAGCGGGTGCAGACGCCGGTATCCGAACGCCCTTCCGATCAGGAACCAGAAATAGTTGCCCAGCGTCGATCCCGCGGTGGCGAACAGCATCAGCGGCGCGATTTCCATCCGCCCCCTGGCCACGGCGATCCCGCCCAGCCCCATGATCACTTCGGACGGGATCGGGGGGAATACGTTCTCGATGACCATCAGGGCGGCGATGCCCCAATAGCCGCCGCCTTCGATCAGGTGGACGATCCAGTCATTCATCGATCACACAACGCGGCGATACGGGAACGGGTCCGGTTCCCGATGCGTCAAAGCCGCCGCTCGATCGCGTCCCAGATCATGCCCGCCGTATCGCTGCCGTTGAATTTGTCGATAGCGACGATGCCGGTGGGGCTGGTCACGTTGATCTCGGTCAGCCACTTGCCGCCGATCACGTCGATGCCCACGAAGATCAGGCCGCGCTTCTTCAGCTCCGGCCCCAGCGCCTCGCAGATTTCCTGCTCGCGCGCGGTCAGCGTGGTCTGTTCGGCATAGCCGCCGACCGCGAGGTTGGAGCGGAACTCGCCCTCGCCCGGCTTGCGGTTGATCGCGCCGGCCACCTCGCCATCGACCAGCACGATGCGCTTGTCGCCTTCGGCCACTTCGGGAAGGAACGGCTGGACCATGAACGGTTCCGGCCAGACCTGCCCGAACAGTTCGGCCAGCGCGGAAAGGTTGCCGCCATCGGCTTCCACCTTGAACACCGCCTTGCCGCCATTGCCATGGAGCGGCTTCACCACCACCGCCGTTTCACCCAGTTCGTGCTGGAACGCGCGCACGTCCTTCGCCGAACGGGTGATCAGCGTGGGCGGCATGAAGCGCGCGTAATCGAGCACATAGACCTTTTCCGGCGCGTTGCGCACCGAACGCGGATCGTTGACGACCAGCGTCTCGCCCTCCAGCCGTTCCAGCAGGTGCGTGGCGGTGATGTAGCCCAGATCGAACGGCGGGTCCTGCCGCATCAGCACGACATCGGCGTCGCTGCGAAGATCGAGCTTGCGCACCTCGCCCAGCTTGTAGTGATCGCCCGCCACGCGCTGCACCGTCACCGGCGCGCCTTCAGCCGTCACGCGCCCGGCCTTCCATGCCAGCGACTTCACGTCATAGTAGTACAGTTCATGCCCGCGTTCCTGCGCCGACAGCATCAGGGCGAAGGAGGAATCCCCCGCGATGTTGATCGAATGAAGCGGGTCCATCTGGACCGCGACGCGAAGGGTCATGCTGTTCCATCCCGTGAAGGCGCCGTCATGGCTGCCAGACGTTCGCCATGTGGCGTGGCCAGCGGCCTGGCGCAAGGAGGATCACGTCAATTCGCAGGACATCGCCGGGTCTGGCAAAGCGCGGCGCGATCGCTTCGGCGGCGCGCGCCACGCGTTGCAGGCGGCGGGCATCGATGGCGAGATCGAGTGCTTCGCCGCTACGCCGCCACTTGACCTCGACGAAAGCCAGCGTGCGGCCGCGCCGCGCGACGATGTCGACCTCGCCCACGCCGATCCGCTGGCGCCGGGCGAGAATGCGCCAGCCTTTCAAGCGCAGCCACAGGCCGGCCAGCGCCTCGCCACGCCGGCCCTGTTTTTCGGCCACGGCCCGATCACGGGCGCGGCTCATGCCTTGAGCGCCATCGCCTGTGCATAGAGCGCCTTGCGATCGAGCCCATGCTTCTTCGCCACGCGGGCGGCGGCCTGCGAGGGCGGCAATTCGGCGAGCGCGGCGCGCAGTTCGGCTTCGACGACGTCCTCGTCCGGCGCCTCGGGCGCGGCGGGCGGACCGGCGAGCAGCACGATCTCTCCCTTGGGCGGATGCGCGCGATAGTGATCGGCAAGGTCTGCCGCCGTGCCCGTCCGGCATTCCTCGTGCAGCTTGGTCAGTTCCCGCGCCACGGCAACTTCCCGCCCCGGCAGCACGGTTGCCATGGCTTCCAGCGAGGCGACAAGGCGCGGCCCGGTTTCGTAGAACACCAGCGTTGCGGGGACGGCGGCGAAGCTCGCCAGCACATCTCCCCGCGCCTTATCCTTCGACGGCAGGAAACCTGCGAACAGGAAACGGTCGGTCGGCAAGCCGGCGATGGTCAGCGCGGTGATCATCGCGCTAGGCCCTGGCAGGCTGGTGACGGCGATCCCGCGCGCGCGCGCTTCCCGCACCAGACGATAGCCGGGATCGGAAATCAGCGGCGTGCCGGCATCGCTCACCAGCACAACCGGTTTTTCCGCCATTTCGGCGAGTAATCGCTCGCGCGCCTCTTCTCCGGCGTGATCGTCATAGCGCCGCAGCGGCTTCTTGATGCCAAGATGATTCAACAACTTAGCCGTGACGCGCGTGTCTTCGCACGCTATAACCGCACAAGAGGCAAGCGTTTCGGCGGCGCGTCTGGTAATGTCGCCGAGATTGCCAATCGGCGTGGCGACAATATAGAGCCCGGGCTCCATAAGCGAAGGCGTGGTCATGCGCCTTCCATGGCCGGGTCATTGGGAACGGGCAAGCGATGTTGAAAGGTCAATGGGTCGGATCCGTCCGGATGGGGCGGCGTTTTCTCGTGATGGGCGCCATGGCCGCGCTCGCCGCGTGTACCGTCATTCCCAAGCCGCAGGGGCCGGTCGCGCCCAGGCCCGAACCGACCGAAACCGCGCCGCAGGCCAATGTCCTGCCTACCGATGCCTCGCGCCACCGCGTCGCGCTGCTGGTGCCCATGACGGGGCCAAACGCATCGGTGGGCCAGTCGATCGCCAATGCGGCGATGATGGCGCTGCTCGATACCAACGCGCAGAACCTGCGCATCACCACCTACGATACGGCGGCCGGCGCGGGCGCGGCGGCGAACAAGGCCATTCTCGACGGCAACCGCCTGATCCTCGGCCCGCTGCTGGCCGAAGACGTCGTCGCCGTTTCCGGAGTCGCGCGGCCGGCCAAGGTGCCGATGATCACCTATTCCAACGACGTGAGCGTTGCCGACCGCGACGTCTTCGTGCTCGGGCAGGTTCCCGGCCAATCGGTGGCCCGCGTCGTCAGTTTCGCCAAGAGCCGCGGCGTAAATCGCATCGGCGCGATCATCCCCACCGGCATCTACGGGCAGCGGGCGATGAACGCGCTGACCGAAGCCGCGCGCGCCAGCGGCGTAACGGTAACCGCCACCGAAACCTATGACCGCAGCAATACTTCGGTCGCCAGCGCGGTGCGCCGCCTGCTGGCCAAGGCCCCGGTCGATGCGCTGCTGATCGCGGACGGCGCGCGCATTGCGCTCCAGGCCGCGCCGGCGGCCGGCGGAACACGCCTGCTCGGCACCGAACTGTGGGCGGGCGATGCCGGGATCGCGCGCAGCGCCGCCACGCGCGGGGCGTGGTTCGCCACGGTATCCGACGCCCGCTTCGGCCAGTTCGAGCAGAGCTATCGCCGCCGCTATGGCGCATCGCCCTCGCGCATCGCCACGCTCGGCTACGATAGCGTGCTGCTGACGCTCAACGTGGGCCGCACCTGGAAGCCCGGTACGATCTTCCCCACAGCCAAGCTCTATGACCGCGACGGGTTCATCGGCCTGGACGGCGTGTTCCGTTTCAACCAGTTCGGCGTGGCCGAGCGCGCCATGGAAGTGCGCGAGGTAGGCGCGGGCACCTTTACGACGGTAAGCCCGGCGCCGGCCCGCTTCACCCCCTGACACCAGCCCTGCCCGCCCGGTATCGCCGGACGGGATAAGTTATCCGCCCCTTTGCGCCGAAATCGCCCGCATAAGGGTGCCTCCCGGCTTGCGTCCGGAATCCGGCGTGTTCTATAGCCGTTCCATATGGCTGACGACCTGTTCGACAAGGCGCCGGTATCCAGCGCCGAAAGCTACGATGGCTCCGCGATCGAGGTGCTGGAGGGGCTCGAACCCGTTCGTCGCCGTCCCGGCATGTATATCGGCGGCACGGACGAACGCGCGCTGCATCACCTTGCCGCCGAAGTGCTCGACAACGCGATGGACGAGGCCGTCGCCGGCCATGCCAACCGCATCGAGGTGACGCTGGAGGAAGAACCCGGCTCGGCCGGGCGGCTGACGATCACCGACAACGGGCGCGGCATCCCGGTCGACGAGCACCCGAAGTATCCGGGCAAGTCGGCGCTCGAAGTTATCCTCACCACGCTCCATTCGGGCGGCAAGTTCTCCGGCAAGGCCTATGCCACCTCGGGCGGCCTCCACGGCGTGGGCGTCAGCGTGGTCAACGCGCTGTCAACGCTGACGCGGATCGAAGTGGCGCGCAACAAGGAGCTTTACGCGCAGGAATTCTCGCGCGGGCATCCCACCGGGCCGCTGGAAAAGATCGGCAATGCCCCCAACCGGCGCGGGACTTCGGTCACCTTCGTACCCGATCCCGAAATCTTCGGTACGGACGCCCGGTTCAAGCCGGCGCGGCTGTTCCGGCTGGCGCGGTCCAAGGCCTATCTCTTCGCTGGCGTTGAAATCCGCTGGAAGTGCGCGCCATCGCTGGCTTCGGAAGACGTGCCGGCGGAAGCCGTGTTCCAGTTCCCCGGCGGCCTTGCCGATCACCTTGCCGAACAGGTCGGCGCGCGCGAATGCGTGACGTCGGTGCCCTTCACCGGATCGCAGGATTTTCCCGCCGGGCCGGACGGGCAGGAGATGGGCCGCGTGGAATGGGCGATCGCCTGGCCGCTGTGGTCCGACGGCTCGTACAGCTGGTACTGCAACACCATTCCCACGCCCGACGGCGGCACGCACGAACAGGGCCTGCGCGCGGCGCTGACCAAGGGCATCCGCGCCTTTGCCGAACTGATCGGGCAGAAGAAGGCCAAGGACATCGCGCCGGAAGACATGATCACCGGAAGCGAGGTCATGCTTTCGGTGTTCGTCCGCGATCCCCAGTTCCAGAGCCAGACCAAGGACCGCCTGACGTCTCCGGAAGCCGCACGCCTCGTCGAAAACGCGGTGCGCGACCATTTCGACCATTTCCTGACCGACAACATGGAGCGCGGCAAGGCGCTGCTGGGCGCGGTGATGGAGCGCATGGACGAGCGGCTCCGCCGCAAGGCGGAGCGCGAGGTCAAGCGCAAGACCGCCACCAATGCCCGCAAGCTGCGCTTGCCGGGCAAGCTGACCGACTGTTCCGGCGAAGGCGATGGCGAGACCGAACTGTTCATCGTCGAAGGCGATTCGGCCGGTGGCAGCGCCAAGCAGGCGCGCGACCGCAAGACGCAGGCAATCCTGCCGATCCGCGGCAAGATCCTCAACGTCGCCAGCGCCACCAGCGACAAGATCCGCGCCAACCAGGAAATCGCCGACCTGATCCTGGCGCTGGGCTGCGGCAGCCGCAAGGACTGCAACCCGGATGCGCTGCGCTATGACCGCATCATCATCATGACCGATGCCGATGTCGACGGCGCGCACATCGCCACGCTGCTGATGACGTTCTTCTTCCAGGAAATGCCCGACGTGGTGCGGCGCGGCCATCTCTATCTGGCACAGCCGCCGCTCTATCGCCTGACCAGCGGCAGCACCTCCGCCTATGCCCGCGACGATGCCCACCGCGCCGAACTGGAAGCGACGAAGTTCAAGGGCAAGAAAGTGGAGGTCTCCCGCTTCAAGGGGCTGGGCGAAATGAACCCGCAGCAGCTTCGCGAAACGACAATGAGCCCGGCCAGCCGCTCGCTGATCCGCATCACCCTGCCGCCGGAATACGAAGGCCGCGCGGCCGTGAAGGATCTGGTCGACCGCCTGATGGGCCGCAATCCCGAGCACCGCTTCATGTTCATCCAGAACCGCGCGAGCGAAGTCGATCCGGAACTGATCGACGCCTGACGCGCCCAAAACCCGGCCATCGCCCGGAACCCGAACGTCCCGTCAACCGTTCACCCATGGCTAAGATCGGCGGTCCTATCCCGAGAAGGGTGGGGCCAAGACCGCTCGCGAACAGCGGCGGATTGCGGAGATTTGCCATGAAGCGTTCCATCACCCTGCTAGCCCTGCCCCTGGCGCTTGGCCTGTCTGCCTGCGCGTCGGATGGATACTACGGCGAATACGGCACCAGCGTGGGCTGGGGCTCTCCCTACCCCTACAACGGCTGGTATGACGGGTATTACGGCCCGATCTACGACGGCTACTGGGGCCGCGACGGCTTCTTCTACTATCGCTCCGCCCCTGACGCCCGCGCGTTCCGGCGCGGCGACCGCAACCACTTCCGCCGCGACGCGCCTCCCCCCGGCGGACGCTATCAGGAGTTCCGCGGCAATTTCCAGCCGCGGCGCGACTATCACATGCCGAACTATCCCCACGGAGGCGGACCGCGCGGCGGCGGGCGTCCGCGCGGGCACGGGCACTGATCATTCCCGCTCAAACGGATGTAACGCCGACGCAGGCTCGATTGACAATGTCTACTTATTAAGTAGTAATTTCTCCCGCCACCGCCTTCCGGCGGAGCACTCGGGAGATAGACATGCGCGTCGGCGTCCGTTCCTTCCTTCTGTCCGCAACATCAGCCTGCTCTCTATTGCTCGCCGGGTGCGGCGAAAAAGCGCCCGAAGCCGCTTCGGAAAGCGCCGCCTCCAGTGTCCCCGGCATATCGCCATCAGCGGCGCCGGGTGTGGCTTTCAACTATCATTATGACTTCGCGCTTCCCGACAAGGCGATCGCGGGCGTGCAGGAGCAACACGCTGCCGCCTGCGAAAAACTCGGCCCGGAACGGTGCCGCATCACCGGCATGCACTATGCATTGGTGCGCAACGATAGCGTCAGCGCCAGCCTCGAATTCAAGTTGGCCCCGGATCTTGCCCGCGCATTTGGCAAGGAAGGCATTGCGGCGGTGGAGCACGCCGACGGAAAGCTGATCCGCGCTGCGATCGAAGGACAAGACGTGGGTTCCGACATCGCGGCCGCCGAGAAGCGCGGTTCGGACGCGCAGGCCGATCTCAACCAGATCGAGGCCAAACTCGCCAAGGGTGGCCTGGGGGATCGCGAACGGGCGGAATTGAACCAGCAGGCCGGCGCGTTGCGCGCGAAGGTCGCGGCGGAACGCGATGCCCAGACAACCGGCGCGGTGCGATTGGCAAGCACGCCGATGACCTTCACTTATGCCGGCGGTGGCAGCTTCGTGTGGGGCGACAACCCGTTCGCCGGGGTGGCGCAGGCCTCCTGGTCCAGCTTGCGCACGATGGTCGCACTGGTCGTCTTCATCGTCGGCATCGGCGCTCCATGGCTCGCGCTGCTGATCGCGCTGCTCGTCTTGTGGCGCGTCCTGCCGATACCGCGCCTGCGCCGCTTCCTGTTGCGGAAAACAGAAGACGAATAACGCCGATCAACCGCCGTCGGACGGCTCATCGCCCGCGGCATCCTCGCGCTTCGCCGGCTTGAAATCGAAGCGGATACGCACCCAGGCGCCGATCATCGGCTTGCCGTCCACGCGCGGCGGCCGGACCAGGAATTGCCAGGAGGCCTGCCGCAGGGCGCGGGCGATGCCCGAGCCACGCGGGGATTCGTCGAGTTCGCGGCAATCCTCGACGTGGTATTTCTCGATCGTGCGGCAGGCGATCATGCCCCACTGGCCGGGCGGGCGCCCCTGCGGCATGTAGCCGGCGATCTCCGCATCGCGCGGTTCGCGATACCATTCGGCGGCATAGAGGCGCGCCCCGTTGGGTCCATCGCCTTGCCCGCCGGCCGATCCGCCCGCCGAGCCCGACGCGCTGCCGCTGCTGCCCGCATCCCCGCGCCGGGCCATCTTGCTGATGTCCGCCGCGGCGAGGTCCGCCCGGCTCATGTGGATGAAACCCGGCGGCCAATCGACCTTGTTTTCGGAGGGCACCGGCACATGGGGCGGCATTACCGGTCTTGGCGCCTGCGCTGCCTGCTGCGACCGTTCGCTGGCCTTGATTTCGCGCGTGGCCTTGCGGGCGCCCGCCGAACTCGCTTCCGCTTCCTTGGACAGATTGACCGCGACCAGTTGCCCGCCGCCTTCGGGGCCATTCCCGGTGAAGGCCCCCATCCGGATCATGATGAAGAACAGCAGCGCGACGGTGGCCGCCGAAAGGAGGAACGCAGGCCCCCTGCTACGCCGCGACGCGCCATATCGACCGGAAGGCAAGGACGCGGGCTCCGCTGACATCGCGGCGTGGCTACAGCCCGGCGCGGGCCGGCGCAATCGCCCTGAATCATGAAATATCATTCATGCGGAAATACTTGGACGCGCCCCGAAACAATCGGCCAAAACAATCGGCCAAAACAATCGCTTGAAATTCGCCGTGAACACCGTTTCAAAACCCGCCGTTGCGGCTCTTGTCACACGGCGCGCCGCCGCCTATCCCTTAACCAAGCGATTAAAAAAGACAGGATGGAAGGCATGCGTTTTCAAGGCACCAGCAACTATGTCGCCACCGATGATCTCAAGGTGGCCGTCAACGCCGCCGTGCTGCTGCGGCGTCCGCTGCTGGTCAAAGGCGAACCCGGCACCGGCAAGACCGTTCTGGCCCACGAAATCGCCAAGGCGGTGGGGGCCCCGCTGATCGAATGGAACATCAAGTCCACCACCAAGGCGCAGCAGGGCCTCTACGAATACGACGCCGTTGCCCGCCTGCGCGACGGCCAGCTCGGCGACGAGCGCGTGCACGACATCCGCAACTACATCAAGAAGGGCAAGCTGTGGGAAGCGTTCACCAGCCCCACGCTCCCCGTGCTGCTGATCGACGAGATCGACAAGGCCGACATCGAGTTCCCGAACGACCTGCTGCAGGAACTCGACCGCATGAGCTTCGACGTCTACGAGACGCAGGAGCGCATCGCGGCCCAGGAACGCCCGATCGTGGTCATCACCTCGAACAACGAGAAGGNNCTTCCACTACATCAAGTTCCCCGACCGCGACACGATGCAGGCGATCATCGACGTCCACTTCCCCGGCATCCAGAAGATGTTGGTGAGCAAGGCGATGGAAGTGTTCTACGAAGTGCGCGAAGTGCCTGGCCTGAAGAAGAAGCCCAGCACCTCCGAACTGCTCGACTGGCTGAAGCTGCTGCTCAACGAGGACATGCCGCTCGACGTGCTGCAGAACCGCGATCCCACCAAGGCGATCCCTCCGCTGCACGGCGCCCTGCTCAAGAACGAGCAGGACATCATGCTTTTCGAACGGCTGGCCTTCATGGCGCGCCGGGGGAACTGAACTCGGGAAATCAGCTAGATGGTTTCTTACAGAGGCGCGAGAGACGGTGCGGCCTTCGGGCTGGCAACATCTCTCCGCGCCTCGCGACCCGCAACGCCCTTACTTCGGCGGCCCGAGCCGTTCCATCGGCACTTCCGCGAACATGCGCTGAACCGCCGGGCGCTGGTTGATCTGCTCGATCCAGCGGACCAGGTGCGGCGTGTCGCTGGTGTTGACCAGTTCGGCAAATCCCTTCTGCATGCCGTTGGCGATGGCGAAGTTGCAAATGTCCGCCAGCGTGTACATGCCCCCCGCCAGCCATTCGTTGTAGGCCAAATGATCGTCCAGCCGCCGCACCGAAACAGCGATCTTGCGCATTTCCTCGTCGAGCAGGTCCTGCGGGAAGCCTTCGCGCGCGCGGCGCCATTTTACCTGCTGTTCGGGGACCGGAATCTTCTTCAGATGTTCCTCGAACTCGGCATCGGACAGGCGCTGCGCCATGTGGCTGACGCCGCGATGCCAGCCGATCGTGGACACGCACCAGCAGAAGTATTCGTCCACCCACTTGGTCCAGACGCGCATCTCCGCCTTGCCGAAGCTGTCGGCGGGCCGCAGCGCGACCTCGGTCGGGTACTCGTCTTCCAGATATTCGCAGATCACCGTGGATTCGGTGACGATCCGGCCCTCGTCCACCAGCGCCGGCACCTGCCCGCGCGGGTTGATCGCCTTGAACCAGTCCGAATGGTGCTCGAACGTAGCCGGGTTCAGGCGGTGGCCTTCGAACGGCAGGCCCTTTTCGTAAAGCGTCAGCAGGGGCTTGAGCGAATTGGCGCCAGGGCCGAAACTGTAGAGCTTGAGCATGGGTGCGGTTGTCCTCTCCTTATGGACGCACCCTACAAATTGTATGTAACACTAACAATACCCGGTACGCAAAAAGCCGGATGGAGAAATGTCCATGAGCCACACCGGACGGTGCGCCTGCGGCGCGGTCACGCTCGAAATCGCCGGAGAACCGGTGGCCACACGCCAGTGCTGGTGCCGCCAGTGCCAGCGGCTTGCCGCCGGCGGCCCCACGCACAACGCCATCTTCAAGGGCGATGACGTGACCGTATCGGGCACGCTGGCCTCGTCCGACTGGCGGTCGGCCAGCGGCAACACGCTGACCTTCTCGTTCTGCCCGTCCTGCGGCACGCAGGTCTATGGGCAAAGCTCGGCGCGGATGCACCTGAAGACGGTGCGCTTCGGCGTGCTCGACGAGCCGCACGGCCTGCGCCCGGACATGGTGATCTGGACGGACGATGCGCCCAACTGGGCGCAGATCGATCCCGCGCTGGAGCAATGGCCGCGCCAGCCCCCTGCTCCGCCACCGCCACCGGCGGCCTGACGGCCTTGCACGCGCCCCACCCCTCTCCTCCGCGCCACGAGGACGTGCCGCACACGCGGTTCGCTGCCATTCGCGCACGGCTGGAAGCCGTGGAGCCGCGCCCGGGCCTTCCCGCCTGGACGTTCGAGTTCCTGCTGTTCGGCTTCAAGCAGGGGTGGGCCTGCCTGTTCGGCGGGCTGATGCTGGTGATGCTGTTCCTGACGCATCTGTTCTGGCCGGCGCACGCCGCGATCGCCCGGTACGATGCGCTCACGCTGGGCGCTGTGGCAATTCAGGCCGGGATGCTGGCGTTCCGGCTGGAAACGCTGGACGAGGCCAAGGTGATTCTGGCCTTCCACATCGTCGGCACGGTGATGGAACTGTTCAAGACGGCGGTGGGATCGTGGCAATATCCCGAACCCAACCTGCTGCGCATAGGCGGGGTACCGATGTTTTCCGGCTTCATGTATGCCGCCGTGGGCAGCTATATCGCGCGCGTCTGGCGGATCTTCGATTTCCGCTTCGATCGGTATCCGGCGCGCTGGGCATCCATGCTGCTTGCTGTCGCGATCTATGTGAACTTTTTCACCCACCACTGGTTGCCCGATATCCGTCCCGCGCTCTTCGCGGCGATGGCGCTGCTGTTCCTGCGCACGCGCATATGGTTCCGCGTGTGGCGCGCGGATCGCTGGATGCCGCTGCTGCTCGGCTGGTTTCTGGTGGCGGCATTCATCTGGTTCGCCGAAAACATCGCCACGTTTTCGCGCGCGTGGATCTATCCGAGCCAGACCGACGGCTGGGCGATGGTGGGGCCGTCCAAGCTGGGCGCCTGGCTTCTGCTCATGTATATTTCCTTCGTACTGGTCGCGGCGCTTCATCGCCCGCAAGAGAGGGCCTGACACCATGTTCTTCAACTTTGTCGACGAACTGCGCGCGGCCGGGATTCCGGCCAGCTTCAAGGAGCACCTCGTGCTGCTGGAAGCGCTGGAAAAGGACGTGATCGAGCAGACGCCCGAAGCGTTCTACTACCTTTCGCGCGCCACGTTCGTGAAGGACGAGGGTCTGCTCGACCGGTTCGACCAGGTCTTCAACAAGGTCTTCAAGGGGCTGCTGACCGATTATGGCCAGCGCCCGGTCGACATTCCCGAAGACTGGCTGAAGGCCGTGGCCGAGAAGTTCCTCTCGCCCGAGGAGATGGAGAAGATCAAATCCCTCGGATCGTGGGAAGAGATCATGGACACGCTGAAGAAGCGGCTGGAGGAACAGGAGAAACGCCACCAGGGCGGCAACAAGTGGATCGGCACCGGCGGCACCAGCCCCTTCGGCAATTCGGGATACAATCCCGAAGGTGTGCGCATCGGCGGTGAATCCAAGCACAAGCGTGCGCTGAAAGTGTGGGAAAAGCGCGAGTTCCAGAACCTGGACAGCACCCGGGAACTGGGCACGCGCAACATCAAGGTGGCGCTGCGCCGCCTGCGCCGCTTCGCGCGCGAGGGCAATGCCGACGAACTGGACCTCGAAGGCACGATCGAAGGCACCGCCAAGCAGGGCTGGCTCGACATCCGCATGCGCCCGGAAAAGCGCAATGCGGTGAAGCTGCTGCTGTTCCTGGACGTGGGCGGATCGATGGACCCGTTCATCAAGCTGGTGGAGGAACTGTTCAGCGCGGCCACCGCCGAGTTCAAGAACATGGAGTTCTTCTATTTCCACAACTGCCTGTACGAAGGGGTGTGGAAGGACAACAAGCGCCGGTGGTCGGAACGCACGCAGACCTGGGACATCCTCCACAAGTACGGCCACGACTACAAGGTGATCTTCGTCGGCGACGCGGCGATGAGCCCCTACGAGATCAGCCATCCCGGCGGTTCGGTCGAGCATTTCAACGAGGAAGCGGGCGCGGTGTGGATGCACCGCATGGCGCAGACCTATCCGGCAACGGTGTGGCTGAACCCCGTGCCCGAAAAGCAGTGGAACTATTCGCAATCCACCAAGATGCTGCGCGACCTGGTGGGCGGCTCGATGTATGCGCTGACACTGGAGGGGCTGGACGACGCGATGCGCGAACTGACGCGCAAAAAGCATTGAGGCGGGACCCTAAGCGCGGCGCTTAGGGCCAGTCGCCATCAATACAGGAAATAGTGGCGGCGTTCCTCGATCCACCGGGTTTCGTCAGGCGATGCCAGATCATCGAGATCACCCGGGCGCGAGCGGGGATCGTCCACCCATTCGCGCAGCGAAGGCCCGCCGTTGATCACGTCGATCGCCAGCTTGTCATAGACGTACTCGTACGGAAATTCGCGCCAGAGCGGGTATTCCGGCTGTAGCCGGCGGATGGCCTTGAACGCCAACGCCTGCAACCGCCAGGGGCGGAAGCGATAGTGATGATAGAAGCCTCTTTCGGCGTGGATCATCAAGCCGTTGCACAGCGCCTTTTCGTGCTTGTGGAACGTCGGCTCGAACCAACATTCGCGCAGGGCGCAGCCTTCCAGCCATTCGGGCGCCAGCCGCTCCATTTCCGACAGCACCGCGCGGGCGTTGAGATCGGGCGCGCCGAACAGCACTTCGAGCGGGCGGGTCGTGCCGCGCCCTTCCGACAGCGTGGTGCCTTCGAGCATCACCGTGCCGGCATAGGCGCGCGCCATGTTGAGATTGGGCGCATTCGGGCTGGGGTTCACCCACACGCGGCTGTCCGGCCAGCCAAAGCCGGGCGCCGCCTCGTGCTGCCAGCCTTCCATCTTGATCACGCGGTATTCGACATCCAGCCGGAACTCGTCGATGAACCAGCGCCCCATCTCGCCCAGCGTCAGCCCGTGCCGCATCGGCATGGCCCCGGCGCCGACGAAGCTTTCCCATCCGGGCTGCAGCACCGTTCCTTCAACCGGGCGCCCGACGGGATTGGGCCGGTCCAGCACCCACACTTCCTTGCCCTGCTTCGCCGCCGCGCCCAGCATGTAAAGCAGCGTGGTGACGAAGGTGTAGATCCGGCACCCCAGATCCTGCAGATCGAACAGGAACACGTCGGCGCTGTCCATCATCTCCGGCGTCGGCCGGCGCACTTCGCCATAAAGGCTGAACACGGGAATGCCGCAATTGGGATCGAGAAAGTCCTCGGTCTCCACCATGTTGTCCTGCTTGTCCCCCTTCAGGCCGTGCTGCGGGCCGAAGGCGGACGTCAGCCGGATGCCGGGGCAGGCCATCAGGGCGTCCAGCGAATGCTCGAGATTCTCGGTCAGGGATGCAGGATGCGCGACAAGGGCGACGCGCTTTCCTTCCAGCGGTGCGCGCAGGTCGGGGTCGGCGAGGAGGCGATCGATACCAAATTTCATGCGGCCCCCGGTGCCGCAACCGACAGCGCGAAGCAAGCGGGATGGTGAAAGTCCGCCTTGCCGGGGGCATGCGCCAGTGCCCAATAGGAGGTCCGCCCCCCGTCCTCGACGATCACGGCGGTAAGCGCGGCCTGCCAGGGGCACGGTGGCAGGCCCGCCACCGGAATCGCGGCATCGAAGATCATCATGCGTCCGCCCAAGCGCAGAGTGCAGGAGGGATCGCGCGGCATGGGCCGGGCAACCATGCCGCTGCGATAGCCGGAAAGGTCATAGGCCGCCCACCGTTCGGAAGGCGACAGGTTCAGTTCGACATAGGAGTCCTCGCCCGGGGTGCGGAAGAACACCTCGAAGCAGGTAGCCTGCCACAAGCCGTCTGCCCGCCCCTTGCCCGCGAACGGTGGCACGATCACCCGTTCGCTGCCGTCGATCCGCCAGCGCACCTGCAACCAGTTCGCGTCATGCCCGATGATCCGCGCCTCGATCCGGCTGACCGCGACCGGCGGATGATCGGGGTGCGGCACAAGCTCGAACGTTCCCAAGCGCATTTCTCCGTGCTAGGCGCGCGCTCCTGACAAGAGGCCACCATGACCGCATACAAGTCCACCCTGCTCCGCCTGCTCGACGAGCGTGGCTACATCCACCAGCTTACCGATGCCGCCGCGCTCGATGCGCTGGCGCAGAAGCAGGTCATCCCGGGCTATATCGGCTTCGATCCCACCGCGCCATCGCTGCACGTGGGCAGCATGGTCCAGATCATGCTGCTTCGCCGGTTGCAGCAGGCCGGCCACAAGCCCATCGTGCTGATGGGCGGCGGCACCGGCAAGATCGGTGATCCCAGCTTCAAGGACGAAGCGCGCAAGCTGCTGACGACGGACACGATCGCGGCGAACGTCGCCTCGATCAAGACCGTGTTCGAACGCTTCCTGACCTTCGGCGATGGACCGAGCGACGCGATCATGGTCGACAACGCGGACTGGCTCGACAAGCTGGAATACATTCCCTTCCTGCGCGAGGTGGGCCAGCATTTCTCGGTCAACCGGATGCTGAGCTTCGATTCGGTGAAGCAGCGGCTGGACCGCGAACAGTCGCTGTCGTTCCTCGAATTCAACTACATGATCCTTCAGGCCTACGATTTCCGCGAACTGTCGCAGCGGCATGCCTGCCGGTTGCAGATGGGCGGATCGGACCAGTGGGGCAACATCGTCAACGGCATCGAACTGACCCGCCGCATGGACGGGGTGGAAGTATTCGGCGTCACCACGCCACTGCTGACCACGGCCGACGGTTCCAAGATGGGCAAGACGGCGGCGGGGGCCGTGTGGCTGAACGAGGACGCGCTGCCCGCGTGGGACTTCTGGCAATACTGGCGCAACAGCGATGACCGCGATGTCGGCCGGTTCCTGCGCCTGTTCACCGACCTGCCGCTTGACGAGATCGCCCGGCTCGAAGCACTGGAAGGCAGCGAGATCAACGCCGCCAAGGTGGTCCTCGCCAACGAGATCACCCGGCTGGTCCGTGGCGAGGAAGCGGCCCGCGCCGCCGAAGCCACGGCTGCCGCCACGTTCGCGGGCGGTGGGATCGGTCAGGACCTGCCCACGCTCGCCTGCGCCGATGACGCGATCAGCCTGATCGATGCGCTGGTCGGTATCGGTTTTGCGGTGAGCCGTGGCGAGGCAAAACGCCTTATCGCCGGCGGTGGCGCCCGGATTGACGGCGAATCCGTATCCGACGAAGGCTTCCAGATCGTGCTGGCGGGCCAGGAACGGCGGATTTCCGCGGGAAAGAAGAAGCACGGCATCATCCGCCCGGCCTGATCCCTTTACCGCAAACTTTTGAAGCAGGCGGAAAAAGTCCGAAGCAGGTTTAGGGAATATTTGGCATTTCGCAGCTACAGCATCGGCTCCACTTTCCCACGACGAGGAGGAACGATGCCTGGCGGAGCCCAGCTTTCAGTCACCGACCTGCGCCGTGCCACGCGACAGCCGGTAAATCTGCCGGTCATCGGTGAGCATCGTCGCATGGGCGATGTGATGCTGCACATCGTCAACATCTCGTCCAACGGGTTCATGGCTCAGGGAGTCACGGATCTTGGCCGGGGTGAGCGCGTGACCGTGCGGCTTCCGCAGATCGGCCGCATCGAAGCCTTTATCGTGTGGATCAAGGATGATCGCACCGGATTCCAGTTCGAACGCATCATCCGGCCCGAAGATTTCCTGAAAATGATCAAGAGCCTGCAGCCCAACCCGCGTCTGCGCGGCAAAGGCTGATTCCGGGCTGATTCCGGCTCAAGGCGGACAACCGCCCTTGTTGCCACGTTCGTCGATTCAGGGTTGATATATTATATCATTTCATTACGAACGCCCGGAATTCAAACCCCGGGGTGATTCCTTGCAACGTCAATTCCTGTCCTCTTCCGCCCTCGCGCTTCTTCTTGCCGCATCGCCGGCCCTTGCCGCTCCGCTTGCACAGACGCCCCCCGCCCCTCCGGCCGATGGCACGGACGGGCACGTGGACAGCGCCCACCCCACCGGCACGCCCGACGACGCCGGCCACGCGCCGATCGTGGTGACAGGCCGCCTGATCTCCGGTGATCGGGACGTGATCGTTGCGCCGGTCGTGCTGACCGGCGAAGACCTCGCCCGCAATACGCAGCCGCAGATCGGCGCGATGCTCGCCCGGTTGCCCGGCGTTTCCACCAGCGGTTTCGCGCCCGGCGCATCGCGCCCGGTGCTGCGCGGGTTCGACGGTCCGCGCGTGCAGGTGCTGACCGATGGCCTGGGCTCGCTCGATGCGTCGTCCGTCTCGGCCGACCACGGCGTCGCGCTGGATACGCTCAACATCGACCGGATCGATGTGCTCCACGGGCCGGAAGTGCTGCTCTATGCCGCCGATCCGGCCGGCGGGGCGGTCAACGCGATCGACAAGCGCATTCCACGCCGCGTGCCCGACAAGCCCGTCGAACTGACCGCGCAGGGGAGCTACGGCACCGCGGCAAACTCGGTCAACGTCGGCGGAGCGATGGACGTTGCCCTCGCGCCGCGCTTCGTCGCGCATCTCGACGCCTCGTACAACCACGCCGATAACCTGCGCATCGGCGGCAACGTGCTTTCGCCGCAGTTGCGCGCCGACACGCTGGCCTCGGCGGCGGAGCTGGCAAGCGACGGTGACGCCGAAGGCGCAGCTTCGCTGACCCAGCAGGCGAATGCGCGCGGGCGGCTGGCCAACAGCTTCGCGCGCGGTTCCACGCTGGGTGCCGGC
This sequence comes from Novosphingobium sp. UBA1939, assembly GCF_002336885.1. Classification (NCBI taxonomy): domain Bacteria; kingdom Pseudomonadati; phylum Pseudomonadota; class Alphaproteobacteria; order Sphingomonadales; family Sphingomonadaceae; genus Novosphingobium; species Novosphingobium sp. UBA1939. The sequence goes on from NZ_DDFB01000016.1 coordinate 86,780, forward strand.
GTTGCGTTCATCGACGCCGGGGGCAGCCTGGGCATCTCCGTCTCGCGCCTGACCAGCGATTATGGCATCCCGCCCCGCCCCGAAGCGGGCAGCGGCGATCCGGTGTCGATCTCGCTGCGCCAGACCCGCTACGACATACGCGGCAGCCTCAATCTCGACGGATTCTTCGACAAGCTCGAATTCCGGGGAGCCTATGGCGATTATACCCATGCCGAGATCGAAGGTGGCGTGGCGGGCACGCGCTTCTTCAACAAGAGCATCGAGACGCGTCTGGAACTGGTGCAGGCGCGGCATGGCGGCTGGCGCGGCGAAACCGGCATCCAGTATGGCAGCCGCGACTTGCGCGTGGTGGGCGACGAACGCCTGATCCCCGACAACCTGACCGACCGCTTTGCCGTGTTCACGCGGCAGCAGCTTTCGGTGGGCACCTTCGACCTCGAGGCCAGCGGCCGCTACGAACACACCTCGGTCAAGGCGCGCCCGAATGGGATCACACGCGATTTCAACCAGCTTGCCGCAGGGCTGGGGCTGGCCTGGCATCCCGTGGAAAGCCTTACCATCAGCCTGTCCGGCAGCCATGGCGAACGCGCGCCAAGCGCCGAGGAACTGTTCATCGACGGCATCCATGATGCCACGCAGTCCTACGAAAGCGGCAATCCGGCCTTTCGCAAGGAACGCAGCAATACCGTGGAGGCGGGCGTGCGCTACCATGCCGATCGCTTTGCGGGTGCGGTCACGGCCTATGCCACCGATTTCAAGGACTTCATCGCCCCTGTTCCCACCGGGGCCGATGTGGAAGGCTTTCCCGTCTATCAGTTCATCCAGGGTGACGCGAAGTTCCGTGGCGTGGAAGCCGAAGGCTCGGTCAAGGCGCTGGACTGGGGCGACCGTTCGGTTTCGCTCGACGGCGGCGTCGACTACGTCCACGCGCAGCTGACCGGCATCGGCCCTGCCCCGCGCATCCCGCCGCTGCGCGTGCGCGGCGGCGCGGAATACAACAGCGACCGGTTCAGCCTGCGTGGCGAGGTGATCCACAACGCCGCGCAAAGCCGCGTGGCCGCCAACGAAAACCCGACATCCGCCTTCACGCTCGTTAACGCCAGCGCCACCTGGCGGCCGATGGGCAAGGATGGCGCGCTTTCGCTGATCCTGTCGGGCGACAACCTGCTCAACGTGGAAGGCCGGCTGGCGACCTCGGAAACGCGCGATTTCGTGCCGATCGCGGGGCGCGACGTACGCGTGACCGTGTCATTGAGAATTTAACCGCTTACGAGATTTGCTTGCTTGGCAAGAGGAAGTCTCGCTGCCATTCCAGCCGCGTGACTTCCTCTCCCGAGACTCCCCGTTCGCCGATCGCCATTCCGGATTACAGGCGCTTCTGGCTGGCGCGCCTGTGTTCGGTCATCGCGACGTCCGGCATGGTCGTGGTGCTGGGCTATCAGCTCTATGACGTGGCGCGCGCGCAATACGGCATGAGCATCGGCCATGCCGCGTTTCAGCTTGGCATTCTCGGCCTCGTCCAGTTCCTGCCGGTGTTTCTGCTGACGCCTGTCGCGGGTGTTCTGGCGGACCGGTTCGATCGGCGCAACGTGGCCGCGCTGGCCAGCCTGATCGACCTGCTGGTCGCTGGTTCGCTCGCACTGACGACGCAATTGGACCTCCTTTCGCTACCCCTGCTGTTCACGCTGGGCGCGCTGCATGGCACCGCGCGCGTGTTCATCGCCCCGGCGATGGCATCGATCGCGCCGAACATCGTTCCGGCCGACCTCATGCCCAAGGCAATCGCGATCAACGCGCTGGCCATGCAGATCGGATCCGTCACCGGCCCCGCGCTGGGCGGCATCCTGTTCTCGCTGGCGCCAACCGCGCCGTACTGGACCTCCGTTGCCCTGCTGCTGATCGGCGCGTTCTCGCTTTTCCGCATCCGCCCGCTGCCCCCGCCGCCGGGCAATCGCGACCGGCACCCGCTGCGCCAGATTCTGGAGGGACTGACCTATGTGTGGAACGAGCGGTTCCTGCTTGGCTGTGTGACGCTTGATCTGTTCGCGGTCCTGCTGGGCGGCGCGACCGCGCTGCTTCCAGTGTTCGCCCGCGACATCCTGTTCGTGGACGGCCATCCGGTTGGCGCGGACGGGCTGGGCCTGATGCGCGCGGCGCCGGCCTTCGGCGCGGCCGCGGTGGCAATCCTGCTGTCGAAATATCCGATCCGGCACAACGTGGGCGTGAAGATGCTGTGGGGCGTGGTCGCCTATGGCCTTGCCACCGCCGCGTTCGGCCTGTCGCGCAACTTCCACCTCTCGCTGGCGTTGCTCGCCTGCCTTGGCATGGGCGACATGATCTCGGTGTTCATCCGCAACACGCTGGTCCAGCTCAACACACCCGATGAAGTGCGCGGCCGCGTTTCGGCGATATCGGGCCTTGCGATCTCCGCGTCCAACGAGCTGGGCGAAATGCAGTCGGGCATCGCCGCCGCGCTGCTCGGGGCGACCGGGGCGGTGGTGTTCGGCGGCGCGGGTGCGATCGCGATCACCGCGCTGTGGGCCGTCCTGTTCCCGGAACTCAAAAACGCGCGGACCTTTGCGCCGCAGTATCGTAGATACGATTCTCCCCCTCCGACGGCACACGCCGAGGCGGATCACGTCAAGGAAGGAACCTGAACCATGAAAGCCGACAGCGTTCTCGCCACCATCGGCAATACGCCGCACATTCGCCTTTCGCGCCTGTTCCCGGACCACGAGGTATGGGTCAAGGCCGAGCGCACCAATCCGGGCGGATCGATCAAGGACCGCATCGCGCTGGCCATGATCGAGGATGCGGAGCAGCGCGGCGAACTGAAGCCGGGTGGCACCATCATCGAGCCGACATCGGGCAACACCGGTATCGGCCTGGCGCTAGTCGCGGCGGTAAAAGGCTACAAGCTCGTGCTCGTCATGCCCGAATCGATGTCGATCGAACGCCGGCGGCTGATGCTCGCCTATGGCGCGACGTTCGACCTTACCCCGCGCGAAAAGGGCATGAAGGGCGCGATCGAACGCGCGAACCAGCTGCTTGCCGAAACGCCGGGCGCATGGATTCCGCAGCAGTTCGAAAACCCGGCCAACGTCGCCGTCCACGCCCGCACCACCGCGCAGGAAATCCTGAAGGACTTTGCGGATACGCCGATCGACGTGCTGATCACCGGCGTGGGCACCGGCGGCCACCTGACGGGTTCGGCCGAGGAACTGAAGAAGACCTGGCCCGCGCTGAAGGCCTATGCCGTCGAGCCGGCGCTGTCGCCGGTCATTTCCGGCGGACAGCCGGCGCCTCATCCGATCCAGGGGATCGGCGCGGGCTTCATCCCCGGCAACCTCCACACCCAGTCGATTGACGGCGCGATCCAGGTCGATGCCGGCGACGCCAAGGAATGGGCGCGCCGTTCGGCCAGCGTCGAAGGCCTGCTCGTGGGTATCAGCTCGGGCGCGACGCTTGCCGCCATCGCGCAGAAGCTGCCGGACCTTCCCGCCGGCAGCCGCGTGCTGGGCTTCAACTACGATACCGGCGAACGCTATCTTTCCGTTCCCGATTTCCTGCCGGAGTAAGACGATGGCGCTGGAGGAAGTCCGCTACCATCACGATGATACCGTGCTCACCGGCTGGCTTGCCCGGCCGGCGGGGTCGGCGCGCGGAGCGATCGTGCTCTTTCCCACGATCATGAACGTGAACGCACCGATGGAGCGGCGCGCGCAGATGCTGGCGGATGCTGGCTACGTGGCGCTGATCGCGGACTTCTACGGCCAGCCCGTGGCTGACTTCGCCGCTTCGCACGCCCTGGCGGAAACCTTGCGCGCCGATGTGCGGCATTACCGCGACCGCATCGCCGCGGCGGTGGCCACGCTGCGCGCGCACGAGGCCGCCGCCGATCTGCCGGTCGGCGCGATCGGTTTCTGCATGGGCGGGCAGGCCGTGCTCGAACTGGCGCGCGACGGGGCAGACCTGGACGTCGTCGTCAGTTTCCACGGCGTCCTGGCGACCGGGCGCCCGGCTCAACCTGGTGACGCGATCCGCCCCCGCATCCTGATCTGCCACGGCGACAAGGACCCGCTGGTGCCGCGACCGCAGGTTTTGGCGTTCTGGGAGGAAATGGACGGCGCCCATGCCGACTGGCACTTTCACGCCTACGCCCACGCCAAGCACGGCTTCACCGATCCGGACAGTGACGCGCGTGGAATCCCGGCCATCGGCTATGATGCCAGCGCGGACAGGCAGAGCTGGGCGGCAATGCTCTCGCTGCTATCCGAAGTCTGGGGCGAACGGACCGGCTGAACTCCGGCGCGGCCGATCGTGGCATTAGCACACAGGCCAGCCCCCGCCCCTTCACCACCTCCGCCATTACGGCCGCCTCATCCGCGGCCGCGATGTGTCGTGGGCGTCTATTCTTTTTAATGCGAATGAGTTGCATTACTTAGTCGAGATTGATAACGCGCCCCTCGATCATCGCGAGCCAAACGGGGGACAAGTACGGTGTCGATCAGGGCCAAGGCAGGTTTCACAGTTTCCGTTCTCGCTTTGGCAGGAGGGACGCTATCGCTGCCGCAAACGGCGTCCGCGGAAACCCGTGGTGAACCCGACGACACCCAGATCGTTGTTACGGCCGCGCGCACGATCCTTCCGCCCAATGCCCTGCCCCTGACCGTGGAGGTGATCGACAAGGCTTCTCTGGAACAGCAGATAGCCATATCCGGTTCGGTCACCGATGCTGTCGCCACGCTGATCCCGTCGTTCTCGCCCACGCGCCAGAAGCTCTCCGGGGCGGGCGAAACGCTGCGCGGACGCTCTCCGCTCTATGCCATCAACGGCATTCCCCAATCCACGCCGCTACGCGACGGCAGCCGCGACGGCTTCACCATCGACGGCTTCTTCGTCGACCGGGTGGAAGTAATCTACGGCTCGAACGCGCTGCAGGGCATCGGCGGCACCGGCGGCATCGTCAACCAGGTCACCGTCGGCGCACCCCAGACCGATGGGCTGGGCGGCCGGGTGCTGGTGCAGGGAACCAGCGGCGACGGCTTCGAAAGCGATGGCTTCGGCGGCAAGGTCGCGGGGTTGTTGCAATACAAGGCGGGACGTTTCGACGCGACGGTGGGCGCCGCCTACGACAAGCGCGGCGTGTTCTATGACGGAAAGGGACGCCGCACCGGCATCAACCTGACGCAAGGCGAAACGCAGGATTCGCGCACGCTCTCGCTGTTCGGGCGGTTCGGCTACGCCTTGTCCTCGACCGGGCGGATAGATCTGATCGCCAGCCGCTACGAACTGAAGGGCGATGGCGACTACGTGGCCGTGCAGGGCAACCGCGCCACCGGCCTGCCGACCAGCGCCACGCCCGGCACGCCCCCCGGCAAGCCTGCCACTAACCGCACGGAAAGCGTGGCGCTGTCGATCACCGACACGGCGTTGTGGGGCGGCAACTTCGTCAGCCAGGTGTTCTTCAACCGCAGCCGCGACACCTTCGGCGGAGAGCCCACGCCGCAGGCGACATTCCAGGACGCGCTGATCGCGCCGGTCGGCACCCTGTTCGACCAATCGCAGAACCGGTCGCGCAAGATCGGCGGCAAGATCAGCTACGAACGGCCGGTGCCCGGCTTCGAGGCGCTGACCGCGATCGTCGGTTTCGATGCCCTGTGGGACAAGACCGAACAGCGCCTGATCGCCACCAACCGCGTCTGGGTGCCGCCGACCGATTTCCGCAGCTTCGCACCGTTCGGCCAGCTCAACCTGAAGCTGCTGGATGGCAAGCTGCGATTTGCGGGGGGCGTCCGCTATGAGGATGTGCGGATCACCATCGACGATTTCACCACGCTCGCCACCTCCAACCGCACGTTCGTGAAAGGCGGCAGCCCGCGCTTTTCCGATGCCTTGCTCAACGGCGGCCTGATCATCGAACCCTGGCCCGGCATCCGCGCCTATGCGAGTTATGCCGAAGGCTTCACCGTCCCCGATGTCGGCCGGGTTACCCGCGCCATCAACAAGCCGGGGATCGCGATCGACACCTATCTCAACATCAGGCCGATCGTGTCCAACAACCGGGAGATCGGGATCGAGGTAAAGCGCGGCCCGCTGGATGGCAGCGTCACCTACTTCTGGTCGACCAGCAAGGAGGGGCAGCTTCTCGTTCAGCGACCTGACGGGATCTTCGACGTGCAGCGCCAGCGCGTCGAGATCCAGGGGCTGGAGCTGAATCTCGGCGTGCAGATGCCGATCGACGGACTGAAGCTGTCGCTGGGTTACGCGCACCTGATCGGCCGGTCGGACACCAACAACGACGGCAGGGTCGACAGCGATCTGGATGGCGCCAACATCTCGCCTGACCGCCTGAACCTGGCCGCCAGCTACGTGCGCGGCCCGATCAGCGCGCGAGTGCAGACCCAGGTCTATTTCGCCCGCACCTTCAAGGGCTTTGCGCGCGATCCCCGCAACGATTTCGGCGGCTACACCCTGACCGACGCGAGCCTGCGCTATCAGACCGCGATCGGCGGATGGACGCTGAGCGTGCAGAACCTGTTCGACAAGCAGTATATCGACTACGCCAGCGATACCACGCGCCCGACCGACAACTTCTTTTATTTCGCGGGACGCGGCCGTGCCTTCACGCTGGGCTGGGACTACCGGTTCTGACGCGATGAAGTGGCTCGATCTGCTCCACCGCTGGACCGGTGGCCTGCTTGGCCTGGTGCTGGCCGTGCTGGGTCTGTCGGGCGCGATTCTGGTCCACAAGGAGGACTGGATCGCCCTGCCCCACGCCGGCGATGCGCTGGTGAGCGATCCCGCCCGGATCGCGCTGGCAACCGGACGGCTGCTGCCCGCCCCGCGCGGAGAAGCGCTGATCTACGCCAGCGAACGGTTCGGGCTGATACAGTTGCGCGGCCCCGGCGATGCCGGCGCCTATGCCGATCAATCGGGGCACATCGTTACCCGCTGGGACAGCCAGTGGCAGCGGCCCGAACTCTGGCTGTTCGACCTGCACCACCACCTGTTATCCGGGGATGCCGGGGAAACCGTGATCGGCATCGCGGGGCTGGCCGGCGTGTTCTTCGTCGTCTCGGGCACGATCCTGTGGTGGCGGACACGCCGGACGTTCCGCTGGCGGCTGCTGCCTTCGCGCCTGTCGCGCGCCGCCATCCTGTGGCATCACCGCGATCTGGGCATCGTGATCGCGCCATTGCTGTTGCTGGCGACGCTGACGGGAACGATGATGGTGTTCCGGCCCGTCGCCGGACTGGTACTCTGGCCCTTCTCCCCGCCCTCCGCGATCGAGGCTTCCCTGAAGCCGCCCAAACTCGCCAGCGGCCCTCTCGCCGCGCGGCCGGACTGGCACGCAATGATCGAACAGGCGCAAGCGCGGTTTCCCGACGCGCGCCTGCGCATCCTTTCCCTGCCCCGCAAGCCCGGCGATCCCATCGCGATCCGCATGAAACGGGCGGACGAATGGCTGCCCAACGGCCGGTCAATGGTATGGTTCGACGCCGCGACGGGCCGTATGCTGGGCTCGCGCGATGCGCTGGACCTGCCCGCCGGCGCACGGATGTTCAACCAGGTGTATCCGCTCCACGCCGCCAAGGTCGGCGGCCTTGCCTACCGGCTGGTCATGACCCTCGTGGGACTCGGCCTGGCGCTGCTGGGCAGCCTGGCGGTGTGGACGTTCTGGTTCCGGAGACGGGTGCGCTAGGCATCCATGCGCAGCGGCACGCCGGTCAGCCCCTGCAAGGCATCGAGCGTGAGCCCGTCGATCATCTCCACGACCGAGGCCCCTTCCGGCCCCACATCGAACACGGCATGGTCGGTATAGATGCGCGATACGCAGGCGAGGCCGGTGAGCGGATAGCTGCACGCCTCGACCAGCTTGCTCTGCCCCTCGCGCGTCAGCAGGTCCATCATCACGAACGTGCGCTTGGCGCCGATGGCGAGATCCATCGCCCCGCCCACCGCCGGAATCGCTCCCGGCGCGCCGGTGTGCCAGTTGGCGAGATCGCCGTGAACCGAAACCTGGAACGCGCCCAGCACGCAGATGTCGATATGTCCGCCGCGCATCATCGCGAAGCTGTCGGCATGGTGGAAGAACGCGCCGCCCGCCAGCAGCGTGACCGGCTGCTTGCCCGCGTTGATCAGTTCCGGGTCCTCGTCCCCGGCCGCAGGCGCCGGCCCCATGCCGAGCAACCCGTTCTCGCTCTGGAGCACCACCTCCCGGTCGACCGGCAGGAAATCGGCCACGCGGGTCGGCAGGCCGATGCCAAGATTGACGTAGGCCCCTTCGGGGATGTCGCGGGCCACCCGTGCGGCCATCGCATCGCGGTCGAGACGCTTCATGCTTGCTTCCTTCCGTTCAAGCCGCGCGCGCGACAGAGGCCCCAAGCGCAACGACACGCTGGACGAAGATCCCCGGCGTCACCACCGTTTCCGGGTCCAGCGATCCCAGCGGCACGATCTCGTCGACCTGGACGATCGCGGTACGCGCCGCCATCGCCATGATCGGGCCGAAGTTGCGCGCGGTCTTGCGATAGACGAGGTTGCCCCAGCGATCGGCGCGGTGCGCCTTGATCAGCGCGAAATCGGCGTGGATCGGATATTCCAGCACATAATCGCGCCCGTCGATCCGGCGCGTTTCCTTGCCTTCGGCCAGCAGCGTGCCATAGCCGGTGGGCGTGAAGATCGCGCCCAGCCCGGCTCCGGCCGCCTGGATCCGCGCGGCAAGGTTGCCTTGCGGCACCAGTTCCAGCTCGATTTCCCCGGCGCGGTAACGCGCGTCGAAATGATGCGAATCCGACTGGCGCGGGAACGAACAGATGATCTTGCGCACCCGCCCGGCCTTGATCAGCGCGGCCACCCCGGTTTCGCCATTGCCGGCGTTGTTGTTGATGATGGTAAGGTCGCCCACGCCACGATCGATCAGCGCTTCGATCAGTTCGTCCGGCATGCCGGCCGTACCGAAGCCGCCGATCATCACCGACGCGCCATCGCCGATATCGGCCACTGCCGCGCGCACCGAAGCCACCGACTTGTCGATCACCGCCATTCTCCCGCAACGCGCGTGCCCCGGCACGGCATGGGCCGCACTTCGTGCCCAGTGATGGCTTGAGTCAACCGATAAACGGTATATTGTACGATTATCGTTTACAAATCGGGAGCAGCCGCGTGGAAACGCCGCAGGAGAACGATCCGGATTTCATGATGTCGCTGGCACGTGGACTGGCGGTGCTGCGCTGCTTCGCTGACGAACAGCGACCGATGACCATCGCCCAGGCGAGTCGCCTGACCGGGCTGAGCCGCCCGGCGGTCCGGCGCTGCCTGCACACGCTGGTCAGCCTGGGTTATGCCGCGCGCGACGAAAGCCGCTACACGCTCCGCCCCAAGGCACTGGCTCTGGGCTATGCCTATCTATCGTCCAACACGCTGGCCCAGCGCGCGCAACCCCTGCTCGACCGGTTGCGCGACGACATCCACGAATCCTGTTCGCTGGGCGTGCTGGAGGAAGGCGAAGTCTATTACGTCGCCCGCGCCGAAGCGAGCCGCATCATGTCGATCTCGCTGCGCGTGGGCAGCCGTTTGCCGCTCTATGCCACCTCGATGGGCCGCGTCCTGCTCTCCGCCCTGCCCCGCGCGGAACAGGAGGCCTATCTGCGCACGTCCGCGATTGCCCCATTGACCGGCCGCACCCAAACCGATCCGGCCACGCTGCTGGAGGTTTTCCGCAACGTCGCGGAACAGGAATATGCCATCGTCGATCAGGAACTGGAGCCGGGGCTGCGCTCGATCGCGGTTCCGGTGCGCAACCGTTCGGGCGTCACTATCGCCGCGCTCAACATCGGCACCCAGGCCGCGCGCGTTTCCATGGCCGATCTGCGCGCACGCCTGCTGCCCGCCCTGCGCCGCGTCGCCCGGGACATTGGCGCGAGCTAGGCGGAGCATCCGAAATACGAACCGTCGGGAACGGAAACTTGGCGGAGAGGGTGGGATTCGAACCCACGGTACGGTTGCCCGTACACCGCATTTCGAGTGCGGCGCATTCGACCACTCTGCCACCTCTCCATGAAGCGCCAAGGGACGGTTTAGAAAGCCGCCCGGTCGAGGAAGCGCGCCGTTAGCGCATGGATTGGGGCTTGCCAAGCAGAAAGATGACGCAATGCACAAGGGCTCGCTTGTTTCGCCCTGCGCCGCGCCCTATATTGCTGCCATGCCCCATATTCCCTCCATGGACACGGATCAGGCCCGCTACTTTTCGCAGCAGGCCGGTCGGCATGTTTCGGCGCCTCACGTCGCCACGGCGCGCTTCGCGATCGGTGATGTCGTGAAGCACCGGCTGTTCGATTTCCGTGGCGTGATCTTCGATATCGACCCGGTCTTCGCCAACAGCGACGAATGGTATGAATCCATCCCGGCCGACATGCGCCCGCCGCGCGACCAGCCTTTTTACCATCTCCTCGCCGAAAACGAGGAGAGCAGTTACGTGGCCTATGTCAGCCAGCAGAACCTGATGGCCGATCCCGACACCGGACCGGTGGAGCACCCTTCGCTCGACGAGATGTTCGATGGCTATCGCAACGGCCGCTATCGTCTGCGCCGGAGCCTTTCCCACTAAGTGGATCGGCCGGGGCGGGCTGGCGCATCGTCGCCTCGCCCGCGTTCCCCCGTCGACGTCAGCTTTTCAGCTTCCAGCCTGACCGCAGCAGCGCATACGTGACGCCTGCCAGCGCTACGTTCAGCACGCCCAGGCCGATCGCGCCGTGCAACACGGCAAGGTTGCTGTCGCCAATGTCGCTTTCCCCGAGAAAGCCGAAACGGAAACCGGAAATCACATAGAAGATCGGATTGACCCGGCTGATCGCCTGGAACGCGGGGGCCAGCCGATCGATCACGTAGAACGTGCCCGAAAGCATCGACATCGGCGTGATGATGAAATTGGTGACCGCCGCGTTGTGATCGAACTTTTCCGCCCACATCGAGGTCAGCACGCCGATGAGCGCCAGCAGCGTTGCGCCCATCAGCCCGAACCAGACGATCGCCCAGGGGTGCTTTGCCTCCAGATGCACGCCCGGCCACAGCATCATCGCCGCCGTCACGGCAAGGCCGACCAGGACGGCGCGCGTAACCGCCGCGCCGACCAGCGCCAGCAGCAGTTCTCCTTCGGAAACCGGCGGCATCAGATAGTCGATGATCGTGCCCTGGATCTTGCCGGCAAGGAAGCTGAAGCTCGAATTGGCGAAGGCATTGTTGATCATGCCCATGGCGATCAGGCCCGGCGCCACGAAGCTGGCGAACGGCACGCCCAGCACCACGCGCCCTCCACCGCCAAGCGCGAGCGTGAAGATCGCCAGATACAACAAGGTGGTGACGGCCGGCGCCCAGATCGTCTGGGTCTGCACCTTGAAGAACCGCCGCACCTCCTTCATATAGAGGGTCCACAATCCCAGCCGGTTGAAACCGCGGAAAATCGGTTGCCCAGGTTGCGGAAAGCTGCCGTGATACCGGTTGTCGTCCCCTGCGCGGGACGTGATTTGATCTGCCATGGCAGATGCGGTATCGCGCCAGCCTGCCTCTGACAAGGGCTGGCGGCAACGGCGTGACAAAGCTGGCGCGGGGGCGTCCCCGCGTTGGGGAAAACGATTGGGCGCCGATGGCGGAAACGCGGATCGCGCAAGGTTTTATACGAAGGATTGGCACGGGCATGAGCTGGACCGAAGAGCGGATCGAGAAGCTGACGAAGATGTGGGAAGGCGGCGCAACCGCCAGCCAGATCGCCGAGGAACTCGGTGGCGTCAGCCGCAATGCCGTGATCGGCAAGGCCCATCGCCTGGGGCTGAAGGCGCGGCCGTCGCCGGTGAAGGCGAATGAAAAGGCCGAGGCTCCTTCGACGCCCAAGGTCGTCCGCCCGGCATCGGCCGAACCACGTGCCGCCGCGCCGGCGCCGCGCCCCGCTGCCGTCGCTCCGCCCAGCGCTCCCGTCGCCGCAGCCGCTCCGGCTCCGCGTCCTGCGCCAGCCGCGCCCGCCGGTGCCACG
>NZ_DDFB01000031.1:0-12313 GCF_002336885.1 Novosphingobium sp. UBA1939
GCATCAAGCCGACCTATGGCCGTTGTTCGCGCTGGGGCATCGTGGCCTTCGCCAGCTCGCTCGACCAGGCCGGGCCGATGGCGCGCGACGTGCGCGATTGCGCGATCATGCTGGAAGCGATGGCAGGGTTCGATCCCAAGGATGCGACCAGCCTCGATCTGCCGGTGCCCGCGTGGGAAGCGGGGCTCTCGGGCGACCTGCGGGGCAAGAAGGTCGGCATCCCGCGCGAATACCGCATGGACGGCATGGACCCGGACGTCGCGAAATCGTGGGACGACGGCATCGCCTGGCTGAAGGACGCGGGCGCGGAGATCGTCGACATCTCGCTGCCGCACACCAAGTACGCGCTGCCGACCTACTACATTATCGCGCCGGCCGAAGCCTCATCCAACCTCGCGCGCTATGATGGCGTGCGCTATGGCCTGCGCGAACTGCCCGACGGCGCGAACCTGCAGGACATGTACGCCGCCACGCGCGCGGCCGGATTCGGCGCGGAGGTCAAGCGTCGCATCCTGATCGGCACCTATGTGCTCTCGGCCGGGTTCTATGATGCCTATTACACGCAGGCGCAGAAGGTCCGCACGCTGATCAGCCGCGACTTCAAGAACGCCTTCACCGAAGTCGACGTGATCCTGGCGCCGACCGCGCCGACCGCCGCGTTCGCGCTGGGCGAAAAGAGCGACGATCCGCTGGCGATGTACCTGAACGACGTGTTCTCGGTGCCCGCCAGCCTTGCGGGCCTGCCGGCGATGTCGGTGCCCGCCGGGCTGGACTGCAACGGGCTGCCGCTGGGCCTGCAGATCATCGGCAAGGCGTTCGACGAACAGGGCGTGCTCAACGCCGGGCTGGCCATCGAGCAACGCGCGGGGTTCGCGGCCAAGCCGGCGAAGTGGTGGTAATGGACGTCACCCCGGCGCAAGCCGGGGTCTCGGGCCTGAAGGTCCGACCCAGATCAACGAGATCCCCGCCTGCGCGGGGATGACGGAAGAACGAGATGAACAGCTATCGCATTCAGGGCGCAACAGGGGATTGGGAGGTCGTGATCGGCCTCGAAGTCCATGCGCAGGTCACGTCCAACGCCAAGCTGTTCTCGGGATCGGCCACGGCTTTCGGGGCCGAGCCGAACAGCCAGGTTAGCCTCGTTGACGCGGCGATGCCGGGGATGCTGCCGGTGCCCAACCGCGAATGCATCCGCCAGGCGGTGCGCACGGGCATGGCGATCAACGCGCAGATCAACAAGTGGTCGCGCTTCGACCGCAAGAACTACTTCTACGCGGACTTGCCGCAGGGCTACCAGATCAGCCAGCTCTATCACCCGCTGGTGGGCGAGGGCACGATCGAGATCCAGCTCGACGACAAGGACCCCGAAAGCACCAAGACCATCGGCATCGAACGCATCCACGTGGAGCAGGATGCGGGCAAGCTGATGCACGATCAGCACCCGACGATGTCCTACGTGGACTTGAACCGCTCGGGCGTGGCGCTGATGGAGATCGTCAGCCGGCCCGACATGCGCTCGCCGGCCGAGGCGGGGGCCTACCTCACCAAGTTGCGCACGATCCTGCGCTATGTCGGCTCGTGCGACGGCAACATGGACCAGGGCTCGATGCGCGCCGACGTGAACGTCTCGGTCCGCCGGCCGGGCGAGCCATTCGGCACGCGTACGGAGACCAAGAACGTCAATTCGGTGCGCTTCGTCATGCAGGCGATCGAGCACGAGGCGAGCCGGCAGGTCGATGTGCTGGAGGCCGGCGGCAAGATCGTGCAGGAAACCCGCCTGTTCGATCCCGACAGCGGCTCCACCCGTTCGATGCGGTCGAAGGAAGACGCGCACGATTACCGCTACTTCCCCGATCCCGACCTGCTGCCGCTGGAACTGGACGATGCGTTCCTGGAGGAATGCCGCGCCAGCCTGCCCGAACTGCCGGACGCCAAGCGCCACCGCTATGAAACCGTGCTGGGCCTCTCGCCCTACAACGCCGGCGTGCTGACCGCTGACGTGGAAACCGCGCGCTGGTTCGAGAAGCTGCTGGCCGAAAGCGCGGGCAAGCAGGGCAAGGGCGAAGCCGACGTGGCGAAGCAGGCGGCCAACTGGCTGACCTCCGAACTGTTCGGCGCGCTCAACAAGCTGGGCCGCGGCCTCGAGGATTCGCCGGTCAGCCCCGAAGGCGCGGCCGAACTGCTGGCGCTGGTGGGCGATGGCACGATTTCCGGCTCGATCGCCAAGCAGGTGCTCGAAAAGATGCTGGAAACGGGCGACGGCGCCGCCGCCATCGTCGAGCGCGAAGGTCTGAAGCAGACCAGCGACACCGGCGCGATCGAAGCGGTGGTGGACAAGGTGCTGGCTGACAATGCCGACAAGGTCGAACAGTACCGGGGCGGCAAGGAAGCACTGTTCGGCTTCTTCGTGGGCCAGACGATGAAGGCCATGCAGGGCAAGGCCAACCCGCAGCTGGTCAACGAACTGCTGAAGAAGAAGCTGGGGTAACGTTCCGGCCCGCGCTGTGCGGGCCGGAACCCGCCAATCAGGATTTGGCCAGCGTGCGTGGCGCCTTGCGTTCGTTGTTGGCGTATTCCTGGAAGTTCTTCTTGAACACGGCGACCAGCTCGTCGAGCGCGGCCACGGCGTCTTCGCCTTCCTTGGGCGGGAACAGTTTCAGGCCGTTGCCGCCTCAGGCCTCGTATTCGAAGGCGATCTTCTCGCCGGCCCCGAAATCGCGCACCATGAACAGGGTTCGCAGCGAGCGACCGTAAATGGCGGCTTTCTGGTAGAAGACGTCAGCCACGATCAGTTCGGAATAGCACTTGCTCGGGGATTCCCCGCGGCGTGTCTTGACCGAGTTCATGGTGTGGCGGTCGACGGGTTGCGAATGCGTGATGATCGTGGTGCCGGGCGTCAGCTTCAGTTCCGTCCGCAGATCCAGCGCCTGCAGCGCATCCAGCTGGCTCGGACTGTCGAGGGCGCTGGCCAGCAGCGTGCGGTTGGTGGCATCCCGGTTGCCGTGGATCGCAGCATCCAGCAAGCCTCCGCCCAGCAGGCCGGTGGTCATCGAGGTCATTCGTTGCGCGGGCCAGATATGCAGTTCGCACCCATCCGCCGCGGCATCGGCAGGAGGATGCGCAATGACCTCGACCGGAGCCGGAGCGGGTTGAGCCGTGGCGGTCTGGTCCGACACGGCCGCCGCCGGGGTAGCCGCCGACCCCTGTTCCTGTGCGCAGACCTGCTGCACGCTGCCGGCAAGCAGCATCGTTCCGAGCACAAGGCCTGGATATTTCATTCGTAGCCCCCCTCTTATCCTGGTTCGGTCAATGTTTGCGCTTCGGCGGGGCGGCCAGCATCCTGCCGAAATCGGTCAGGCTTTTGCCAAAGGCCGCAGACAGTTCGGCGACAGCATCCGCGGGGTCCGCATCGCTTTTTGCCGGCGGGAACTGGGTGAGTTTCTCGGTCGCAATCGTGCCGAACGTGCGGGTCGGCGTATCGCCGGCATCAAATCTGCGGAAGCGCACGAGCGTCTTGAGATAGGCACCGCTGAAGACATCTGCCTGAAAGAAGACGTCATCGATGGCGAGTTCCGCGTAGCAGGGGGGACTGTTCGCGAGAATGCGGCCAACGGTGCCACGCAACACGCGGCTTTCCAGCGGCTGATCGTGCAGAACCGTCCGGAAGCCGGGCAGGCCGAGGATGGCTGGCAGATCCTGGCTGTTCAGGATTTCCACCTGTCGCGCGGTGGTCAAAGGCTGATCGGGCAGTTTCGGATAGCCAGGGCGGCCTTGGACGGAGCCGTCCACGATGCCGCCATGCACCCAGCCGTAGTAGGTAGAGCGCAACGGGCCGGATGGCCATACATGCAATTCGCAAAGGGCGGCGGCGGTGCCGGCGGTGCTTTCCGCCGCGTACGCCGCATGCAGCGGCGCCAAAACGGCCGCCAAGGCCCATAAAATCGTCCGCATCGTCGACCCCCCTGCAACGCCCAGTATACCTGTGGGGGAAAGCCAACAATGCCGATTTTACCTATCGCGTTTGCCGCGCAGTACGCTGATTGGCGCCATCTTCACGACGACGCGGATGGACACAAGTTGCGCCCATCCGCGTAAGGAATCGTGGAGACTTCGTTCAGGCGCGCGTCCCGTTCATCGGGAAGGTGCCGAACATGCCGGCGGTGACCGAACCAGTCAGCGCGTCACCATCGACGGTGGCCTTGCAGTCCAGCGTCATCGGCATCGGTACGGTCATCTTCATCTGCCAGGTCAGCGTGTTGCCATCGACCTTGCCGTTTTCCACCGCCATCGTGCCGGTGGGGCCGGCGTTGCTGCCGGTGAAGGTATCGCCGCTGACTTCGACGGTGAACTTGCTCGACTGATCGCCCATCGGCGTCTTGGTCACGCAATCATAGGTACCGGCAACAGACATGGTTCTCTCCCGTTAACGGCTCGCCGGCAAGCGCCGGCGACGCCCTCTCATTTGCTACCTACATTGCTGTCAATAGCAAGCGATTCGACTGGCAGGCCCAGCGCTTCCAGTTGCGGCCGCACCTTGGCGGCATCGCCCACCACCACATAGACCAGCTTGTCGGCCGAGATTGCGGCGCGGGCGGCGGCGTCCGCCTGCTGCGCGGTCATGCTGCCATAGCGGCCGGCGAGCGTTTCGTAGTAGTTGTCGGGCCGCTTGTTTTCGATGATCGAACTCACGCCATCGAGCACCGAGCGCGAGGTTTCGAACATGCCGGGCAGTTCACGCGCGCTGCCGCTGGTGGACCACTTGATCTCGTCGGCTGTCACGCCCTTCGCGCCCAGGAACCCGGTCAGTTCCTTGCGTAGTTCGGCGATCGCTGGGCCGGTCTGGTCGGTCTGCACCGGCGCGATGATGCGGAAGGGGACGCGGTCCTCCCGTTCGACCACGCCGCTCGACACGCCATAGGACCAGCCCTTGGTTTCGCGCAGGTTGGTGTTGATGCGTGAGAGGAAGTTGCCGCCGAAGATGTCGTTGGCGGTGCGCAGCGCCAGCAGGTCGTCGGTGCCCTTTGCGTCCAGCACTTCGCCCGTCATGATGACGGATTGAGGGGAGGCGGGCCGGTCTATCAGGATGATGCGCGGCTTCTGGACGGGAACCGGCACCGCGAAGTTCTTGACCGGGGCGGGTTCGGCCGGCGCTTTCCAGGCGCCGAAGCTCTTTTCCAGCAGTTTGGTGACTTCGGCCAGCGTGGTATCGCCGACCACGAAGACGCTGGCGGTATCCGGGCGGAACCACCGCTTGTGGAACGTGGCCAGATCATCGCGCGAGAGGCGCGCGACGACGGCCGGATCGCCGGTTCCGGTGGCGGGAATGCCATAGGGGTGCTGCGGCCCGTAGAGCGTCGGGTAAAGCACCCGGAACGCTAGCGAGGTGGGGTCCTTCATCTCGCCGCTGATCGCCGTGAGTTGCTGGGCACGCACGCGCTCGAGTTCGCGGGCATCCAGCGCCGGATGCTGGATATAGTCCGCCAGCAACCCCAGCGAGGCAGCGAGATTGGGCGTAACCGCATCGAGCTGGAACGACGTGGTATCGGGGTTCGCGCTTCCCGAGATGCTGGCGCCCAGCCGCTCGCGTGCCCGCGCGAACGCCGAGGAATCGAGCGTGGTCGTGCCTTCGTTCATCAGTTTAAGCAGCAGCGCTTCGGTGCCGAGCGCGTTCTTGGGATCGGCGGCATAGCCAGCGTCGAAGCTCACGCGCACCGATACCGCCGGCACGTCGGCGCGACGGGCGAAATAGACCTTCATCCCGTTGGGCAGGGTGGCGCGTTCGATCTTCGGGAACACCAGCGGGCTGAGCTGCCCCACGGGCGGAAGCTCCGACCGGTCGGGCGCGCTGGCCCCCGCGCCTGATGCCGAACCATCCGCAAAGCGCGGATCGCGCCAGAAGGCGGGGCGGGCGGACGGGCTCTTGGGATCGGTCAGGAAACCGCCACGGTGTTCGCCGCCTTCGGTGCGCGTGCCTGGTTCCACCGTCAGCGCGAATGTGGGACGCGAAAGCCATTTCCGGGTCACGTCGCGAACCTGCGCGGGCGTCAGCGCGGCCGCGGCGTCCAGTTCCTTGCGATAGGCGCCAGCATCGTGCTGGTAGAGCAGGCCTTCGGCGAGCGTGGGCGCCTTGCCGCTGCCGCCGCCCACCGATTCCAGCGCGCGGATCTGCCCGGCGGCAAACGTCGTCGCAGCGCGTTCCAGTTCGTCCTGCGTCGGCCCTTGGGCAAGGAACCGCGCCACTTCGGCATCGAGCGCGGCGCTGACCTTCGCCGGATCGGTGCCGGGCTTCACGTCGGCAAAGACCTCGAACTGCCCGCCCTGCGCGAAGATCGAGGTACTCGCCGATACCGATACGGCAAGCTGCTGCTGCCGGACGAGCGCGTCATCGAGCCGCGAGCTGGCAAGCCCGCCAAGAACCGCGCCCGCCATCTGCAGCGGCAGGTATTCCGGGTTGTCGAGGCCGGGGATCGTCCAGACGCGGTAGATGCGGGTGGTGGCGATCTGATCCTTGATCGTCTTGCTGACCGGCGCGGGCAACGTGGGCACCGGCACGGATACCGGCTGCACCGCCGGGCCGGCGGGAATGGCGCCGAACCATTTGACGACCTTGGCCTTGGCCGTGGCGAGATCGATGTCGCCCGCCAGCACGAGGATGGCGTTGTTCGGCCCGTAGTGGTCGCGGAACCAGCCTTTGACGTCTTCGAGCGAGGCCGAGTTCAGGTCGTCCATCGAGCCGATGGTGGAATGGTGATAGGGATGGCCCGAGGGATAGAGCGTCTCCAGCTCCTCGTACTCGACCATGCCGAACGGCTGGTTGTCGCCCTGCCGCTTCTCGTTCTGAACGACGCTGCGCTGGTTATCGAGCTTTTCCTGGGTGACCGCACCCAGCAGGTAGCCCATGCGGTCGCTTTCCAGCATCAGCGTGCGGTCGAGCGCGGCCGTTGGCACGGTCTCGAAATAGTTGGTGCGGTCGAACCACGTCGTGCCGTTCATGTCGGTCGCGCCGACCTGCTGCAGCGGTTCGAAGAAATCGCCGGGCGCATGTTCGGACCCGTTGAACATCAGGTGTTCGAACAGATGCGCGAAGCCGGTCTTGCCCTTCGGTTCGTTCTTGGAGCCGACCGCGTACCACACCGAAACCGCGACCACCGGCGCCTTGCGGTCGGTACTGACCAGCACCCGCAGGCCGTTCGGCAGGGTGAAGCTTTCGTAGGGGATGGTCACCCGGTTGACGAGATCGGCGACGGGGGCGGGCTTGATGGCCTCTGCCGGCGCCGGCTGCGCGGCGGCCGCGGGCTGCGTTCCGGTGAAAGCGAGTGCGGCGGCGATGGCGATGGCGGAGACGAACTGCGAAGCGGAATGCATGCGGGCCATGGGTTATCCTGTGGGAGACTCTGTATCCTTTGTAACCGTTTCAGAAACCGATGCCATACCGAAGCTGAACGGCGTTCGACGAACGACGTGTCCGTTCGTCGAACGCCGCTTGCAAACTTGCATACGCGAAAGGCCGGCCCGCGCGGAATGCGCGCGGACCGGCCTTCGGGATGCCTTGCGCCTTGGCGCGCGGATCAGAACTTCACGTTGATTTCAGCGCCCCAGGTGCGCGGATCGTTGAAGAAGCCGCTGATGCCGGCGGCGGCGCTGCCGGTCTTGTAGAACAGGTGCTGTTCGTTGAAGAGATTGCGCGCCCACACCGCCACCGTCACCTTCGCGCCGTTCGCTTCCATGGGGATGTCGGCCAGCGCGATGCGCCCGTTGAACACCAGCCCGGATTCCCCCTTCACCTGCGGGTAGCGCACCGCGCGCGTGTTGTTGTCGTAGTTCGCGTCGGTGTAGTTGACGTAGAAGCCGGAGTCGTAGTTGCCGTCGAGGTGCAACTTCAGCATCGCGCCGCCGGCCGTCACTTCGTGTTCGTAGTCGATCGATCCGCTGGCCGAATGCTTCGGCGTGTAAACCTGGTAGATCGGCACCGGCGTGGTGATCGGCACGCCGCCGGTCTGCGGGAACGGATTGACCGTCGGCGGGATGTGCACGCTGTTGTAGGCATAGCTGGCCGACAGGGTCAGGCCATCCACCGGCATCAGCAGCAGTTCGGCTTCCACACCCTTCAGGCGGCCCGTGCCGGGCGCGTTGACCACGTCCGTCGTGGTGCGGGTCGTAATCTGCGGCACGCCGTTGACGGTATCGACATAGAGGCCGCTGAAGTCGAGCTGGATGCTCTTGTAGGTGCCGGTGTAGGCGGCGATATTGAACCGGGCATGGCGGTCGAAGAATTCGGTCTTGGCGCCGATTTCGAACATCGACACCTTTTCCGGATCGAACGCGCGGTACGTCAGCGAGCGCGAGCTGGCGCCGCCGGAGCGGTAGCCCGTGCTCCACTTGCCGTAGAAGTGCAGGTCACGCGATGCATCGAACGCCAGGTTCACCAGCGGATCGACGCGCGACCAGCTGCGATCGAGCGCGATCGGACCGACCACGTTGACGCCGTTGACCGGGATCGAGGGCGCCGCGCCGTTGATGGTGAACAGCGATCCTTCCTTCTTGTCGCGCGTCCAGCGGGCGCCGACCGTCAGGTGGACCATGTCTTCCAGCACGGGCGGGGTGTACGTCGCCTGGCCATAGACGCCGATGCTGGTGGTTTTGACGTGGCTGGCGCGCTGCGTCACATAGCGGCAGCTTGAAACCAGTGCCTGATCGCAGATGGTATAGGCGGTGCCGGCCGCGTTGGTGAACATCAGCGTGTTGGGCGCCTGCGCGCTGTCTTCCACGCGTTCCTGGTAATAGAGGCCGCCGGCCTGGTACTTCAGCCGCGGCACTTCGCCGATCACCTGCAATTCCTGGCTGAACTGGTTCTGCCGGAACGGCGCCAGGCTGTAGCGGCCGAAGGCGAAGTTCTGGAAGCTCGTGACCGAGGTCGGGCGCTGCATGCTGGTGGCGACGGAGCCGTTGTCGAACTGGCTTTGCGTCATTTCGCGATAGCTGGTGATCGACCGGAAGGTCAGGTTCGGCGTAGCGATGTATTCCAGGCCAAGCCGCCCGCCTTCGGCCTTGCCCACGCTCGCCTGCTGCGGCGCTCCGACCACGGCGGTGGACGCGCGATCGGGCTGCAGGGTCAACAGCGGGGACAGGACGTTGGCCGGCACCGCGGCCGATCCCGACGCGGAAACGGGCAGGCCGAGCGGCGCCGAAATCTGCTGCATGTACAGCGTGCTGGTCGCGTCATAGCTGTTGTCGTAAGACAGGTCGGCGCTGAAATTGCTTACCGGCTTCCACAGCGCTTCCACGTGAACGCCGTGCTTGTCATAGGAATTGAAGCCCAGCTGACCCGGCATCGGGTTCTTCACGAAGGGGTTGCGGCGGGCAATCACGCCATCGACCTTCAGGCTGATGTTCGCGAACTCCGGCAGATCGACATGGACTTCGCCCTTGTACGATCCATAGTTGCCGGCGCCAGCCGTGGCGTTCAGCTTGAACTGGCCGCTGGGCTTCTTGGTCACGATGTTGACCGCGCCGCCCATGGTGTTGCGGCCGAACAGCGTGCCCTGCGGACCTTTCAGCACTTCGATGTTCTCCACATCGAACAGCGCGGTGCCAAGGCCCTGCGCGCGGCCCATGTACACGCCATCGACATAGACGCCCACGCCCTGATCGCGCGCGGGCTGGTTCGAATCGGACAGCACGCCCACGCCGCGGATGTTGACGATCAGCGCGCCGGGGCGCGAGAAGAACGGGGCGACCTTCAGCGAGGGAATGGCGCCGTCACCCAGATCGAGCAGCGAGGTGACATGGCGGTCGGCCAGGCCCTGGCTGGTGAGGACCGAAATCGCGATCGGCGTTTCCTGCAGGTTTTCCCGGCGCTTCTGCGCGGTCACCACGATTTCGGAAAGCTGCCCGCCGCCACCGGGCGCTTCGGCGTCCGGGCTTTGCGTATCGGCCGCCGGTGCGGCCTGGTCGTCGGACGCGGCCAGCGCGGGCGTGGCCAGCAGGGTGGCCAGCGCAAGGCAAGAGGCGCCCAGCGCCAGGCGCGGTTGAAATGCGATCATGATTGTCCCCCTGGGATTTGAACCGCCCGACCCGATCGGGCTCCCGGGCGGCACCTAGGGGGCGCAGGTTGCAGTTCGGCGCTGCTCCGGTGACGGTGATCTGACCGACTTGTTGCGATGCAGCATTTTGAGGCGCGTTAGGATGGGCTAACGCGTTGGCCGGGTGGGGTATTCTTGGCGAGAGTGTGAAGGCGACTTTCCGGCGGACGCCTGCGCGTCGATTGGCGGCGCAAAAAGGGTGACAAGAACGGTGTATGGAGAGATCCAAATGCCAATTAGGGCAACGCCGCCTCGCGATCGAATCAACCGAGTTAAATTCGGTTGCCTAATCGTGGTCCGACTGGTGACGCGCCTCGGAAGTAGAGGTAGGAAATGCTGCTGTCGTAAGTTTTTGGACTGGACTCTTTCGTGGGCTTATGTGGCTTACGAGGGTGTTTCGCGTCAGGCGTAAAGCGTGGCTTTTTCAATTTGATCGGTGTTATTGATGACTGTCCCGGTGCTGACCCCCGTCGAGGAACACATCGCCTTCCATATGGCCATAGGACAGGCGATTACGCATTGGGCGCATGTTGAGAACGGCCTATTCAACATCTGCACTGTCGCTTTTTCCGGCGTGCCGACAAAGGTCGTCGGTGCGTCCTTCTACGCAATCGATAACTTCAGAACGAAGCTGGCATTTACGGACAATGCAATTGCGCAATCCAATACGTTCAAAGAGCTGATCGAGGACTGGGCAAGATTGCGTGAACAGGTTCGTGCTTTGTCCTCAACGCGTAACAAGATCGCGCATTGCCGAACTATCGGATTCTATGGAGCAAGTGCGGGGCGACGATACGCGATCGTGCCAATCTCATATAAGGAGCCGAAGATCAAATCTAAGAGGCCATTGCCGCCAAGTGGATCACTCTGTGTCAGAGATATTGATCTAGTTTCAAGGCAATTTTCTAGAACTTCCAATCTTTTATTGGATTTGATGGCGAAAGCCCAAGGGGGCCAATGGCTGCCAGCAGAACACGCTCCACCAGAACCGCAACTCCGCTCTCTGAAGGACATTAGAAGCCTGATAGACGCAGCGCGTTCCCAACGGTGAGAGGCATCGTCTTAGTAATTTCAATTCTCGAACTGCCACGCAGTTACGGGGCGTATCGACAGCTAGCTTTGTCATGAATGTCATCACCCAAAATTTGACCCATGTCCTTGTGTTGCCCAAACGCAACACTATCTCTGGCGCAACAGGAGGACATTAGACCCCATGAACCTCGAGAAATTCACCGATCGTGCCAAGGGCTTCCTGCAGGCGGCCCAGACCGTGGCCATCCGCATGAACCATCAGCGGATCACGCCGGACCATATCCTGAAAGCCCTGCTGGAAGATGGCGAGGGCATGGCGTCCGGGCTGATCCAGCGCGCCGGCGGCAATGCCGCGCTGGCGCAGGCCGAAGTCGACAAGGCGCTGGCGAAGATCGCGGCGGTGTCCGGCTCCGGCGCGCAGCAGACGCCGGGCCTCGACAACGATGCCGTGCGCGTGCTCGACCAGGCCGAGCAGGTCGCCGCCAAGTCGGGCGACAGCTTCGTCACCGTCGAACGGATGCTGGTGGCGCTCACGCTCGCCACCACCACGGCGGCGGGGCAGGCGCTGAAGGCGGCGGGCGTCACCGCGCAGGCGCTGGAAGCGGCGATCACCCAGTTGCGCGGTGGCCGCACGGCGGACAGCGCCGGGGCGGAAAACGCCTATGAGGCGATGAAGAAATACGCGCGCGACCTGACCGAGGCGGCGCGCGAGGGCAAGCTCGATCCGGTGATCGGCCGCGACGAGGAAATCCGCCGTACCGTGCAGATCCTCGCCCGGCGCACCAAGAACAACCCGGCGCTGATCGGCGAGCCGGGCGTGGGCAAGACCGCGATTGCCGAGGGACTGGCGCTGCGCATCGCCAACGGTGACGTGCCCGAATCCCTGCGCGACCGGCGGCTGATGGCGCTCGACATGGGCGCGCTGATCGCCGGGGCGAAGTATCGCGGCGAGTTCGAGGAACGGCTGAAAGCGGTGCTGGACGAGGTGAAGGGCGCCGAGGGCGAGATCATCCTGTTCATCGACGAGATGCACACGCTGATCGGCGCGGGCAAGACCGATGGCGCGATGGACGCTTCCAACCTGCTCAAGCCGGCGCTGGCGCGGGGCGAACTGCACTGCATCGGCGCGACCACGCTGGACGAGCACCGCAAGTACGTGGAGAAGGACGCCGCGCTGGAGCGCCGTTTCCAGAAGGTGC
>NZ_DDFB01000160.1:0-20251 GCF_002336885.1 Novosphingobium sp. UBA1939
GATGCCGTTGTGCACCATCTTCACGAAATGGCCGGCGCCCGGGGGTCCTGCATGGATGTAACCCCGTTCGGCACGGTCATCCGGCGCGTTCCGCCCTTTCGTCCGGACGACATTGCCATAGCCCGGTGCCAGCGTGTCGAAGATCGGGTCGAGCGCGTCGACGATCTCCTTCTCGCCGCCGATCATCATGCAGTACCCGCGTTCCAGGCCCCAGATACCGCCCGAAGTGCCGACATCGACGTAGTGGATCTTGCATTCGCTGCACGACGCGGCGCGGCGGATGTCGTCCTTGTAGAAGGTGTTGCCGCCGTCGATGATGATGTCGCCCTTCGCGCACGTGGCGGTCAGCGCGGCGATGGTGCTTTCGGTCGGATCGCCCGCGGGGAGCATGACCCAGAAGATGCGCGGGCCATCGAGCGCGGCCCTCATCTCGTCGAGCGAATTGACGCCGATCGCGCCTTCGCCGGCCAGTCCCTTCACTGTATCTGCCGAGCGGTCATAGACCACCGTCTGATGCCCCGCGCGCATCAGGCGCCGCGCGATGTTGGCGCCCATCCGGCCCAGGCCGATGATCCCTAGCTTCATGTAATGCTCACCCTTCCAACCGTTCGCCCTGAGCCTGTCCAAGGGCGTGTCCACACCACGTGCTTCGACAAGCTCAGCACGAACGGTTGGGGTTTGCGCAAGTGCTTCGAGCTCGGGAAGGTTGGGCGTCACCACCGCCGCCAGCGCCATCAGTCGCTCGAACGCCGCGACCGTCTCGGCATCGGCCAGCACGTCACCGCTGGTCGCCACCATGACGGGATCGAACACGATCGGCACCTTCAATCCCGTCAGCAGGTCCGCCACCGCATTTGCGGTCTCGGCGGATCCGATCATCCCGATCTTGACCGCATCGACGCCGATGTCGGTCACCACCGAATTGATCTGCGCGACGACCATGCCGGCCGGCACGGGCAGCACCGCCTGAACGCCCAAGGTATTCTGCGCGGTGATCGCGGTGATCGCGGTCATGGCGTGGCCGCCGAGCATCGTCACCGTCTTGATGTCGGCCTGGATGCCCGCACCGCCGCCCGAATCGCTGCCGGCGATGATGAGGATGCGCGGGGTCATCGAAGGTGCAAAGGCCACACTTGGTTCACACTAATCGCGCATCGCGGAATGGTCCGATTTGCGGTCGATATACGTCCTGCGCCGACCGACGACCTGCATGCCACAATGGGCGGCATGGAGGAAAGCGTCATCCCCGCTTGCGCGCCTGCGGATAGCTGCCCAGCACGCGCAACCATTTGGAATGAAATCCCAATTCATCCATCGCCCGGTCGAAATTTTCGTCGCCGGGACGTCCTTCAACGTCGGCGTAGAAATCGGTCGCCGCGAAGCTGCCGCCCTTTTGATAGCTTTCCAGCTTGGTCATGTTGACGCCGTTGGTCGCGAAACCGCCCAGCGCTTTGTAGAGCGCGGCGGGGATGTTGCGCACCTCGAACACGAAGGTGGTGATCGCCGGGCCGGCGATCTGGACAGGGTCGATCGGCTCGCGCGCCAGCACCACGAAGCGCGTGGTGTTGTCGTGCGCGTCCTCGACGTTGTCCTCGATCACCTTCAGGCCATAAAGTTCGGCGGCGATGCGCGGCGCGATGGCGGCCACGGACGGATCGCCGAGCTCGGCGACATAGGCCGCGGCGCCGGCGGTATCGGCATAGGACAGCGGCACGATGCCCCGCGCGCGCAGGAAATGGCGCGACTGGCCCAGCGCCTGCGGGTGGCTGTAGGCGCCGGTGAACGGACCATCGCCCATGGCCATCAGCGCCGCGTGAATCGGCAGGAAGTATTCGCCCACGATCGACAAACCGCTTTCGGGCAGCAGGAAGTGGATGTCGGCGACGCGGCCGTGCTGCGAATTCTCGATCGGGATGATCGCCTTGCCGGCGCGTCCGTCCTTCACCGCATCGAGCGCGTCCTCGAACGAAAAGCACGGCAGCGGCAGGCAGCCGGGCAGCGCGTCCATCGCCGCGCGGTGCGAATTGGCGCCCGGCGCGCCCTGAAACGCCACGGCGCGCGCGGGTTCGCGGGCGGCGGCGGCGGCCATCGATTCGACCAGGGCGAGCGCGGGAGCGGGGTAGCTTTGCATGATGCGCCGGCGATTAGGCCGCGACCGGCCACGCGGCAACCCACAATTCGGCCATCGCCGGGGCACGAATCCCCCGCGAACCGGGGGCGATCGGGCATCGTTGTTCGCATTCTTTGCGGCGTCATCGGCGCAATCGCTCTTGCGTGCGCGCGGAGGCCTGACTAGAGCGGCCAAAATTGCGCTGGGGGCCGGCAATGGGGTCGGCGGGCGCCAAGTGGGGCAGGGAATGGACGACCGTTTCAATACCATCGCCGGTTGGACCTTGTTCGGCGGGATCGTGGCACTGGGGCTTTCCAGCCTTTCCAGCCACTATTTCATGGCTGACAAGCACCATGCCCCCGAAAAGGCGGGTTACGCCATCGAAGGCGTGGAAGCCGAAGGCGGCGCCGGCGCGGCGGCGCTCGAACCGATCGCCAACCGTCTGGCCAAGGCGGATGCCGCCAAGGGCGAGGCGATCTTCGCCAAGTGCAAGGCCTGCCACACCATCGATCAGGGCGCGGCCAACGGCATCGGCCCGAATCTCTATGAAATCGTGGGCGATGCCATGGCATCGGGCCGTGGCGGCTTCGCCTTCTCCGACGCGCTCAAGGCCAAGGGCGGCAAGTGGGATTTCGCCAGCCTCGACGAATGGCTGACCAACCCCAAGAAGTTCGCGGACGGCACCAAGATGACCTTCGCCGGCATCGCCAATCCGCAGGATCGCGCCGACGTGATCCTCTATCTGAACACCAAGGGCTCCAACCTGCCGCTGCCCGCGCCTGAGGCGGTTCCGGCCGCCGGCGCCGCGCCGGCCGCCGCAGCCGTGGTGGGCGATGCCGCCAAGGGCGAGAAGATCTTCGCCAAGTGCAAGGCCTGCCACACCATCGACCAGGGCGGCGCCAACGGCATCGGCCCCAACCTGTTCGGCATTGCCGGTGAGAAGGTCGCTGGCGACCGTGGCGGCTTCGCTTTCTCCGACGCGCTCAAGGCCAAGGGTGGCAACTGGGACGACGCGACGCTCGACGCCTGGCTGTCTGGCCCGGCCAAGTTCGCCGCCGGCACCAAGATGACCTTCGCCGGCCTGCCCAGCGCGCAGGACCGGGCCGACGTGATCGCCTATCTCAAGACCAAGAAGTAAGCCGCCTTTCCGCAAGGCAGCCTGCAAAAAGGGGCGTCCGGCCGGTCCGGATGCCCCTTTTTCGTGGCCTTTGCGGGCAGGCGACATCCCATACTTGCAAATTATGCAACCCAGCCCTCGTCCTTCGCACTTGCGAAAGAACCGGTCCGACGGCACATAGGACGGGCCTTTCAGGCATCCTCTCCCAAACTTCCAAAGGCCGGCTCTGCCGGCCTTTTTTTTGGCCGGCCTTTTTTTGGTCTGCGCCCTTTCCCGGTTCTTTTTCGGGGCGAAACGGCACGCGAGGTTTGCAACGCCCGGCCCACCGATTTAATCATTCGATTAAACGCGACCCGCGCCACGGAGAGGTGCCCATGAAACCCGTGCTCTATCACTGCGCCGATGCGCGCTCGTTCCGCGTGCTGTGGATGCTGGAGGAGCTGGAACTGGACTACGAGCTGAAGCTTCTGCCGTTTCCGCCGCGCCTGCTGGAGCCGGGATTTCTCGAGATCAACCCGCTGGGGACCATCCCGTTCTACCAGGAGGGCGCGGTGCGGATGACCGAATCGCCGGCGATCGTGCAGTATCTGGCCGCGCGCCACGGCGGCGGACGGCTGGAGATCGGCCGCGACGAGCCCGGCTTCGGCGATTATCTCAACGCTCTGTCCTATGGCGAGGCGACGCTGACCTTCCCGCAAACGCTGGTGCTGCGCTATTCGCGGCTGGAGCCGGCCGAACGGCGGGTGCCGCAAGTGGCGGAGGACTATGCCCGCTGGTACCGGGCGCGGCTGCGCGGGCTGGCGGCGCTGCTCGAACAGCGCGACTATGTGGCGGGAGGCCGGTTCACCGCCGCCGACATTTCGGTGGGCTATGCGCTCCTGCTGGCACGCACGCTGCGGCTCGACCGCGATTATCCGCCGCAGATCGCCGCGTACTGGGAGCGGCTGGAACAGCGCGACGGCTATCGCCGCGCACGGGCGGCACAAGGCACCGATGGAGATTTCGCGGCATGACCACCCTGCTTGAAAACATTCGCGTGATCGACCTGACCACGGTGGTGTTCGGCCCCTATGCCACGCAGATGCTGGCGGACATGGGCGCGGACGTGATCAAGGTCGAACCGCCCGAAGGTGATCAGATGCGGCAGGCGGGACGGCCGAAGCAGGTGCGCGGCATGGGGCCGGTGCACATGACGCTGAACCGGGGCAAGCGCTCGATCGCGCTCGACCTGAAGCAGCCGGCCGATGCGGAGGTCATGCGCGGCCTGCTCGCCGATGCCGACGTGTTCGTTCACAACGTGCGCGGTGCCGGCATTGCCCGCCTGGGGTTCGACTACGAATCGGTCAGGGCCATCCGCCCCGACATCATCTATGTCCATTGCGTGGGCTTCGGATCGGACGGCCCCTATGCCGGCCTGCAGGCCTATGACGACGTGATCCAGGCCGCGACCGGCACCACCACGCTGCTGCCGCGCGCCGATGGCGAAGCCCGGCCCCGCTTCGTGCCCTCGCTGATCGCCGACAAGGTTTCGGGTCTCTATGGCGCCCAGGCCGTCCTGGCGGCGCTGTTCCACCGCCAGCGCACGGGCGAGGGGCAGCTGGTCGAAGTGCCGATGTTCGAATGCTTCGCGCAGTTCATGCTGCAGGAGCACCTCTATGGCGAGGTCCATGACGATCCGGTGCAACCCGCCGGCTATCCGCGCCAGGTCGATCCCCATCGCCAGCCCTTTCCCACGCGCGACGGCTGGGTCAGCATCGTCCCCTATACCGCGCACACGATCGCCCGCGTGTTCGAGGTTCTGGAAGCGACCGAGGTGTTCGACGACCCGCGCTTCGCCACCGATCTCGACCGGCTGCGCAATGTCAGCCTGTTATATGCCGAGATCGCCCGGCGAACGCCCGCCCGCACCAGCGCGGAATGGGTCCGGATCCTGAACGCGGCGGGCGTTCCCTGCATGGAAGTGCGCGATCTGCAGGATATCCGCCGCGATCCGCACCTGGCCGCGGTGGATTTCTTCCACCATCGCGACCATCCGACCGAAGGCGGCTATGTGGAAATGCGCCTGCCCATCCGTTTCGCCGCCATGCCGGCACGAGACCTCGCGCATCCGCCCGCCATCGACGAACACGGCCCCGCCCTGCGCGCCGAAGCGCAACGCCGCCACAAGCGCTGATCACGCGCCCGGGCGGGCTATCTGACGGGACCTGGTTGGGGGCAGGGAGCGGCGACGGCGCACGCAATGGGCAACGCCGCAATCGCGCTAGCCATTGCACAAGGTTATGATTTCATAGGGGGAGTTTGGATGCCCGACGAGGATTCGAACCTCGATTGACGGAGTCAGAGTCCGTAGTCTTACCATTAGACGATCGGGCAATGGAGCGGCGCACTTAGAGGGGGGCTGGCGGCAAGTCAAGCGGCCTTGCGCGCCGTTCCGCGCGATGCGGGCGCGGCGGTCTTGCCGGGCGTCCCTCGTGCCGTTACCATGGCCGTCAAGTACCCGCCACGCATCACGCAGGCGGGAAAACATAAGCGAATTGAAACATGGCGGAGATCAATCCGCCGGCCCCGGGGCAGGGGGCGCGTTCCGGCAGCAAGAAGCGGCAACGACCTCCGCCGCACGCTCTGGCCGGTTCCTCGTCTCCGCAACCGAAAGCCGCCGGCGTTCCACAGGGTGCCTTGCGCCCGCCCGAGACACCAGCCTTGCCGGAGGAATCGGCGCAGCAGGCGCGGCCGCTGTGGAACCGGCCCATGCCCTTTCACCGCCAGGCCTATGCGGCGATCGACCTTGGCACCAACAATTGCCGGTTGCTGATCGCGCGGCCTTCGGGCGATCATTTCGTGGTGATCGACGCGTTCAGCCGCGTGGTGCGGCTGGGCGAAGGGCTGGCGCAGTCCGGCCGCCTTTCCGACGCGGCGATGGACCGCGCGCTGGGGGCGCTGCACATCTGCGCCGAAAAGCTGCGCAAGCGCAACGTTCACCTGGCCCGCTCGGTGGCGACCGAGGCGTGCCGGCGCGCGACCAACGGCGCGGAATTCATCGAGCGCGTGCACAGCGAGACCGGCATCCGGCTGAACATCATCACCGCGCAGGAAGAGGCGCGATTGGCGGTGCTGGGCTGCCACATCCTGCTGGAACACGGCGACGGTCCGGCGATGATCTTCGACATCGGCGGCGGATCGACCGAGATGGTGCTGGTCGATACCGGCGAACCGGTGCCGCGCATCCTCGACTGGCAGAGCGTGCCCTGGGGCGTCGTTTCGCTGACCGAGAGCATCGGCCCGATTTCCGACGAGCCGGCGGCGCGCGCCGCCGCTTTCGCGGAGATGCGGCGGCGCGTGGACGAAGGCTTCGCCGCCTTTGCCGAACGCGTCGCGGGCGAGCGCAAGGCGGCGCTGGAGCGCGGTGCGATCCGCCTGCTCGGCACCAGCGGCACGGTGACCACGCTGGCCAGCCTGCATCTGAAGCTGCCGCAATATGACCGGCGCGCGGTGGACGGGCTGATCGTGCCGGTCGAATCGATGCGCGGGATCAGCCGCCGGCTGTCCTCGCTCAGCCCCACCGAGCGCATCGCGGTGCCGTGCATCGGGCGCGAGCGCTCCGACCTGGTGGTCGCCGGCTGCGCGATCCTCGAATCGATTTTCGACATCTGGCCGGCGGAGCGGCTGGGCATTGCCGATCGCGGCATCCGCGAAGGCATCCTGCGCAGCCTGATGGCGACGGGCGGCGAAGCCGAGCGCAGCCGCGAGGCGCTGCGCGCCATCCGCCGGAAAGCGGGCGCGCAAATGACCGGTGACCCGATAACAGGCGACCAGATAACAGGAGATAGGCCATGAGCCGGTCTGGACGCGATCCGGGCGAAAGGCTGCGTACGGCCAAGAAGCGCACCGCCTCTTCGGCGCGCTGGCTGTCGCGCCAGATCAACGACCCCTATGTGAAGCAGGCCAAGGCCGATGGCTATCGCAGCCGCGCCGCCTACAAGCTGGCCGAACTCGATACCAGGTTCGGCCTGCTGCGGGGCGTGCGCCGCGTGGTCGATCTTGGCATCGCGCCGGGCGGGTGGAGCCAGATCGTGCGGCAGAAGGCGCCGGCGGCGAAGATCGTCGGGATCGACCTGCTGCCAACCGATCCGATCGACGGCGTGACCATCTTCCAGATGGATTTCATGGCCGACGAGGCGCCGGCGGCGCTCGAAGGCGCGCTCGATGGCGAACCGGACCTGGTATTGTCGGACATGGCGGCCAACACCGTGGGGCACAAGCAGACCGACCACTTGCGCACGATGGGGCTGGTCGAGACGGCGGTCGATTTCGCCATCGCCACGCTGGCGCCGGGCGGGGCGTTCGTCGCCAAGGTTTTCGCCGGCGGCACGGACACGCAACTGCTGGGCCTGCTCAAGCGCAATTTCACCACGGTAAAGCACGCCAAGCCGCCCGCCAGCCGCAAGGATTCCTCGGAATGGTACGTGATCGCCCAGGGCTTCAAGGGCCGTGTGCGCACGGAGCCGGAGGACGAGGGCGAAACGTGAGACGCCGGGGCCGCTAACCGTCCCAGACGCGGGCGTAGAGTTCCGCCATCTCGGCCGCATCGGGCACGCGCGGGTTGTTGGCGGGTGATCCCGAGGCGATCGCCTGTTCGCACATCGTCGGGATCAGGCCCTGCCAGCGGGCGGCGTCGATGCCCCAGGCGGCTGGCCCCGGTACTCCGAGATCGCGGTTGAGCGCGCCCAGTTCCTCCAGCAGCCGCGCCACCGCGCCCTGATCGCCCTCGTGCGCGTCGGCCACGCCCATGGCGCGGGCGCATTCGGCATAGCGCGGCAGCGCGGCGGGGGCGGACCACGCCGTCACCGTGGGCAGCAGCATGGCGTTGGACAGGCCGTGCGGCACATGGAAATGCGCGCCGATCGGCCGGCTCATGCCATGGACAAGCGCGACCGAGGCGTTGGTGAAGGCGATGCCCGCCTGCGTCGCGCCCAGCATCAGCGCCTCGCGCGCTGCGCGGTCATCGGGATCGTCGCAGGCGCGGCGCAGGTTGGGCGCGATCGCGCGCATCGCCAGCAGCGCCATGCCATCGGTGAACGGGCTGGCGCGCTTCGAGACATAGGCCTCGATCGCGTGAGTCAGCGAATCGATCCCGGTATCGGCGGTCAGCCGGCGCGGCTTGGTGAAGGTCAGTTCGTAATCGACCAGCGCCGCCACGGGCAGGTAGGCAAGGCCGGGGCACATCATCTTCTCGTCTGTGGCTTCGTCGGTGATGACGGTGACGCGGGTCGCTTCCGATCCGGTGCCGGCGGTGGTCGGGATGGCGATCACGGGCAGGCCGGGTTCGTCCTGGACGTGGGGGGCCTTGTAGTCCGCCATGCTCCCGCCGTGGCGCGCGAGCATGGCAATGGCCTTCGCGCTGTCGAGCGGGCTGCCCCCGCCGAAGCCGACCACGCAATCGTGATCGCCTTCGCGCAGGAAGGCGAGGCCGGCCTCGATCGAGGCGACGGTCGGATCGGGAACGGTCCCGTCGAAGACGCGGCTGGCGATGCCGGCAGCTTTCAGGCTGCCTTGCAGCGTTTCCACGCGGCCCTGTCCGACCAGGAAGGCGTCCGTCACGATCAGCGGGCGGGACAGGCCCAGCGTGGCCAGCACATCGGGCAACTGGCGTGATGCGCCGCCGCCGATGCGCAGGATGCGGGGAAGCGCGATGCTGGCAATGCTCATGAAATCCTCTCCGCGCCGGCGGTTGGGGGAGCCGGGCTTGCGCCGGGTCTAGCCTGTGGCGCGGGGCCGGCGCAATCACACTACGTATGCATGGAAAGCCGGAAGTCCCGTCGCGCGCTTCAGCGTGGCAGGTAGCCGCGCGCCAGGTTGGTGACGAGGTATTCGGCAAGGTCCGCCGGCGCGTGCTCGCCATCGGGATCGTGCCAGCGCGCGGGCCAGTTGAGCGCGCCCGCGATGGTGAAGGCCAGCAGCTTGGGATCGGTCGGCGCGAGCGAGCCGTCGGCGATCGCCTCGCCGATCAGTTCGCGCAGGGCGTTGTCGATCTGGCGCTTGAGCGCGCGGAACTGCTGCTGGCTTTCACTCGCCAGCGCCTCGTCGCCGGTGCGGATCACGCAGCGGCCGAAATCGTCCATGTTGATCTGGGCATAGCGGCGCAGGAACCATGCCAGCCGGTCCGCGCCCGTGCCTGCTTCCAGGCGCGCCTCCGCCGCCGCCTCGATGATCTGGCCCAGCCCGCGCGATACGCATTCGAGCAGCACCTGATCCTTGTTGCCAAGGTAGTGGTAGATGGTCGGCTTGGAGATGCCGAGCCGCGCCGCCACGTCATCGAGCGAGGTCTGGTGGAATCCCTTCTCGTTGAACATCCGCACCGCCGCGCGCAGCACCGCGTCGCGCTTGGCGGCGCGATCGGCCTGGCGTTGTTCGGGGGTCTGGAAAGGCGAGGAAATGGGGGTCAAGGCGGGGTCCGGTCTGGCGGCCCCCGTGTTGACAAAAAACGCACGGGAATGCAAGTTACTCATCAGTAGATAGCCAACCGGTGAGTTTCATGATTTTGACCGAAACCCAGGCCGCCGTGCGCGACATGGTGCGTTATTTCGCGCAGGAGCAGATCCGGCCGAACGCGGCGGCCTATGAAGCGGCCGGCGGCTATCCGCCGGACCTGTTCGCCGCGCTGGCCGAGATGGGGTTGACCGGCATGACCGCGCCCGAAGAGGTGGGCGGGGCCGGGCTCGATTACGTGTCCTACGCCGCCGCGCTGATCGAGATCGCGGCGGCCGATGGCGCGCTGTCGACGATCCTGTCGATCCAGAACAGCCTGATCGTGTCCGCGCTGCTGCGCTATGGCACGCCGGCGCAGCAGGCGCGTTTCCTGCCGGATCTGGTGGGCGGCAAGGCGATCGGCGCCTTCGCGCTGACCGAGGCGGATGCGGGTTCCGACGCATCGGCCATCCGCACCCGCGCCCGCAAGGTGGAGGGCGGCTATGTGCTGGAAGGGGCGAAGCAGTTCATCTCGTCCGGCCGCATCGCCAGCCTGGCGATCGTGTTCGCGGTGACCGATCCCGATGCCGGCAAGCGCGGCCTCTCGGCCTTCCTCGTGCCGACCGACAGTGCCGGCTACGTGGTGGACAAGGTGGAGCACAAGCTGGGCCAGCGCGCGTCCGATACCTGCGCCATCCGCTTCGACAACCTGTTCGTGCCCGATGACCTGGTGCTAGGCGAAGCCGGCGCGGGCTATGCGATCGCGCTGTCCAACCTGGAAGCGGGCCGTATCGGCATCGCCGCGCAATGCATCGGCATGGCGCAGGCGGCGCTGGAGATCGCGGTTGACTATGCCAAGGAGCGCAAGAGCTTCGGCCAGCCGATCATCCAGCACCAGGCGGTGGGCTTCCGTCTCGCCGATCTGGCCGCCCGGCTGGAAGCGGCGCGTCAGCTCGTGCTNNCTGCCTCAAGGAAGCCTCGATGGCCAAGCTGGTGGCGTCCGAAACGGCCGAGGCGGTCGTGTCTGGCGCGTTGCAGACGCTGGGCGGCTACGGCTATCTTGAGGAATTCGGCATCGCGCGGATCTACCGCGATGTGCGCGTGTGCCAGATATACGAAGGCACGTCCGACATCCAGCGCATGGTCATCGCCCGCGCGCTGTAAGGCTTGCAGAACATCCCCGAAGGAGCAGGAAGCATGGAAATCAAGGGAGTGGCCGCCATCGTCACCGGCGGCGCATCGGGTCTGGGCGGTGCCACGGCGGCGCGGCTGGCGAAGGCCGGCGCGAAGGTGGCGATCTTCGATCTCAACGCCGACTTGGGCGCCCGCCACGCGGCCGAAATCGGCGCGGCGTTCTTCCCCGTCAACGTGACCGACGAAGCGGCGGTCGAGAACGCGATCCTCGAAGCCGAGGCGGTCAACGGCAAGGCGCGCATCTGCGTCAACTGCGCCGGCATCGGCCCGCCCGCCAAGGTGATCGGCCGTGATGGCAAGGCGCTACCGCTCGCCGATTTCGCGAAGATCATCCAGATCAACCTGATCGGCAGCTTCAACGTGCTGTCCAAGTTCGCCGCGCGCATCCACGATGCCGAAACGGTGGGACCGGAAGAGCGCGGCGTGATCGTCAACACCGCCTCGGTCGCCGCGTTCGACGGGCAGATCGGGCAGGCCGCCTATTCCGCCTCCAAGGGTGGCATCGTCGGCATGACGCTGCCGATCGCGCGCGAACTCGCCCGCAGCGGCATCCGCGTGATGACGATCGCCCCGGGGATCTTCTGGACGCCGCTGCTGGCCTCGCTGCCGCAGGACGCGCAGGATTCGCTGGGCAAGCAGGTGCCGTTCCCGAACCGGCTTGGCCAGCCCGACGAATACGCGCAGATGGTGGAAAGCATCGTTACCAACCCGATGCTGAACGGCGAGACCATCCGCCTGGACGGCGCGATCCGCATGGCGCCACGCTAAGACCAAACACGGGTGAGTATGCAACAGGGGGTGAGGATACGATGACGATCAGCCGCGAAGCGCTCGACATGGCGGCGAAGGTGGAAGCCTTCGTCCGCGAAACCGTGGTTCCCTATGAACAGGACCCGCGCCGCGATCATCACGGCGCGCCGACCGACGAGCTGGTCATGGAACTGCGCGAGAAGGCGCGCGCGGCGGGCGTCCTAACCCCCCACATCCGCCCTGACGGCAGCCATTTCAACCAGCGTGAAACCGCCGTGATCCTGATCCCGTCGGGCCTTTCGCCGCTGGGGATGCTGGCCTGCAACACCCAGGCGCCCGACGAGGGGAACATGTACCTGCTGGGCCATGTCGGCAGCGCCGATCTCAAGGCGCGCTTCCTGGCGCCGCTGGTCGAAGGGCGCGTGCGTTCGGCGTTCTTCATGACAGAACCGTCCGACGAAGGCGGTGCCGGGTCCGATCCCTCGATGATGCAGACCACGTGCCGGCGCGACGGCAACCATTGGGTGGTGAACGGGCGCAAGGCGTTCATCACCGGTGCCGAAGGCGCGAAAGTGGGCATCGTCATGGCGAAGTCGGTCGATCCGGATTCGCAGGGCGGCGCGTGCATGTTCCTGGTCGACCTGCCCGATCCCGCGATCCGCATCGATCACGTGCCCAACACCATCGACAGCTCGATGCCGGGCGGCCATGCCACGGTCACCATCGATAACTTGCGCATCCCCGCCGACCAGATGCTGGGCGATGCCGGCGAAGGCTTCAAGTATGCTCAGGTGCGCCTCAGCCCGGCGCGCCTGTCGCACTGCATGCGCTGGCTGGGCGGGTGCATCCGTGCCAACGAGATCGCGGTGGACTATGCCAACCGGCGCATGGCCTTCGGCAAGCAGCTGATCGATCACGAAGGCGTGGGCTTCATGCTGGCCGAGAACATGATCGATCTGAAGCAGGCCGAACTGATGATCGACTGGTGCGCCGCGGTGCTCGATACCGGCTCGCTCGGCACGGTCGAAAGCTCGATGGCCAAGGTCGCGGTGTCCGAGGCGCTGATGCGCATCGCCGACCGTTGCGTGCAGGTGATGGGCGGCACCGGCGTTACCGACAAGACCATCGTCGAGCAGGTCTTCCGCGAAGTGCGCGCCTTCCGCATCTATGACGGCCCGACCGAGGTCCACAAGTGGAGCCTGGCCAAGAAGGTCAAGCGCGACTGGCGGCACGGCCATGGCGGCTGAAGTTCCTGACGGGAGCGCCGGGGCCAACGCCGGTGGGGCCAATGCGGGCGCGGGCGAGGTTCGCGTCGCGTTCGACGAAGCCGCGCTGGCGCGGTGGATGGCGGCGCATGTCGCGGGCTTCGCCGGGCCGCTGGACGTGGCGCAGTTCAACGGTGGCCAGTCGAACCCCACCTATCGCCTGTCTACGCCGGGCGCGCGCTATGTCCTGCGTCGCAAGCCGCCGGGGCCGCTGCTGAAAGGCGCGCACGACGTGCTGCGCGAGGCGCGCGTGCTGACCGCTCTGGGGCCGACGCCGGTGCCCGTGCCGCCGGTGCTGGGCGTGTGCGAGGACGATGGCGTGATCGGCAGCGCGTTCTACGTCATGGCGATGGTCGATGGCCGCATCTTCTGGGATGCGCGTTTTCCCGACGTGCCGCAGGGCGAGCGCGCCGCCTACTACGATGCCATGAACGCCACGATCGCCGCGCTGCACGCGGTCGATCCCGCGGCGGTGGGCCTGGGCGACTTTGGCCGGCCCGGCAATTTCTTCGAACGGCAGATCGGGCGCTGGACGAAGCAGTATCTTGAGGACGAGCTGGCCGGCCGCAACGCGGACATGGACGCGCTGGTCGCCTGGCTGCCCGCGCACATTCCGCCGGGCGACGAAAGCCGCGTGACCCACGGCGATTTCCGCTGCGACAACATGATCTTCCATCCCACCGAACCGCGCGTGGTCGCGGTGCTCGACTGGGAACTGTCGACGCTGGGCAATCCGCTGTCCGACTTCGCCTATCACGCCACGATGTACCGGATGCCGCCGGACATCGTCGCCGGGCTGGGCGGGGCCGATCCCGTGCCGCTGGGCCTGCCAACCGAGGCGGATTACATCGCCGCCTATTGCCACCGCACCGGACGCGCGGGGATTCCGGACTGGGATTTCTATATCGCGTTCAATTTCTTCCGGCTCGCCGCGATCTTTCACGGCATCAAGGGCCGCGTGCTGCGCGGCACCGCCAACAGCGCCCACGCGCGGGAACGGGCGGAAGCCTTCCCCCGGCTGGCGGCGCTGGCGCGCGAAGCGATGGAGGCCTGCGCATGAACCCCGTTCTGCTCACCCGTGATGGCGGTGTCGCCACGATCACGCTCAACCGGCCCGATCAGGGCAACGCGATCGACATGGATCTGGCGCGCGCGCTGGAGGCGGCGGCGCGCGACTGCGCGGGCGATCCGGCGGTGCGCTGCGTGGTGCTGGCGGGCAACGGCCGCCTGTTCTGCGCGGGCGGGGACATCGCCTCTTTCGCTGCCGCCGGCGATCGCGCGGGCGCTTTCCTGCACGAACTGGCCGGCGCGCTGCACGAGGCGGTGCTGGTGCTGGCGCGGATGGACAAGCCCCTGTTGACGCTGGTTCACGGCCCGGCGGCGGGCGCGGGCCTCAGCCTGGCGCTGCTGGGCGATGTGGTGCTGGCGGGCGAAGCCGCGCATTTCACCGCGGCCTATTCCGGCATCGGCCTGACCCCCGATGGGGGCATGAGCTGGCTGCTGCCGCGCGTGGCGGGTCTGCGCGTGGCGCAGGAGATGATTCTCACCAATCGCCGCGTCGGCGCGGAAGAGGCAGCGCGGCTGGGGTTGGTGACGCGCGTGGTGCCCGATGCCGATCTCGCGGCGGAAGGGCAGGCGATGGCGGTACGGCTGGCCGCTGCGCCGGTGCGGGCGCTGGGCGCCGCCCGCGCGCTGCTGCTGGACAGTTCGACGCGCGATCTTGCCGCGCATCTGGCGGTGGAGGCGGATTCGATCGCGGCGGCGGGCTCCGGCGCGGAAGGCCGGGAAGGCGTTGCGGCGTTCCTCGAACGCCGCAAGCCGGATTTCACGCGCGCTTCGTAGACGCGGATGGCCTTGCCTTGAAGCGTCATTGCGAGGGGCGCAGCCCCGCGGCAATCCAGGGCCGCACACGGGACTCTGGATTGCTTCGCGTGCCGCTCGCAATGACGAGAAGTGGGCACGATCAGGTCATCGTGCCCCAGGGCAAGGAACAGGCGCCTCTCCCGCTGGCGGGAGAGGCGCGATAGCGTGCTTCAGAACACCACGACCGAGCGGATCGACTTGCCCGCGTGCATCAGGTCGAACGCGGTGTTGATCTCTTCCAGGCCCATGACGTGCGTGATCATCGGGTCGATCTCGATCTTGCCGGTCATGTACATGTCGACGATCTTGGGCACGTCGGTACGGCCCTTGGCCCCGCCGAACGCGGTGCCGCGCCAGTTGCGGCCCGTCACCAGCTGGAACGGGCGGGTGCTGATTTCCTTGCCCGCCTCGGCCACGCCGATGATGATGCTGGTGCCCCAGCCGCGATGGCAGGCTTCGAGCGCGGTCCGCATCACCTCGGTGTTGCCGGTGGCGTCGAAAGTATAGTCGGCGCCGCCGTCGGTCAGTTCGACCACCTTGGCGACGGTTTCCTCGCGGCTCAGGCCCTTGCTGTTGAGGAAGTCGGTCATGCCGAACTTGCGGCCCCATTCCTCGCGATCGGGGTTGATGTCCACGCCCACGATCTTGCCCGCGCCCGCCAGTCGCGCGCCCTGGATGACGTTGAGGCCGATGCCGCCGAGGCCGAAGACCACGACGTTGTCCCCCACTTGGACCTTGGCGGTGTTGACGACGGCGCCCACGCCCGTGGTCACGCCGCAGCCGATGTAGCAGGCGGACTGGAACGGCGCGTCCTCGCGGATCTTCGCCACCGCGATCTCGGGCAGGACGGTGAAGTTCGAGAAGGTGCTGCAGCCCATGTAGTGGAAGATGGTCTGGCCCTTGTAGGAAAAGCGGCTGGTGCCGTCGGGCATCAGGCCCTGGCCCTGCGTGGCGCGGATCGCGGTGCACAGGTTGGTCTTGCCCGAAAGGCACGACTTACACTGGCGGCATTCCGGGGTGTAGAGCGGGATCACGTGATCGCCCGGCTTCACGCTGGTCACGCCGGGGCCGACCTCGCGCACGATGCCCGCGCCTTCGTGGCCCAGCACGCTGGGGAAGATGCCCTCGCTGTCGAACCCGTCGAGCGTATAGGCATCGGTGTGGCACACGCCGGTCGCCATGATCTCGACCAGCACCTCGCCCGCCTTGGGGCCTTCGAGGTCCAGTTCCACAATCTCGAGCGGCTGCTTGGGCGCAAAGGCAACGGCGGCGCGGGTCTTCATGAGGGCATCCTCCAGGAAATGGGACGGCCGCCCTTAACATTGGACCAGCCGTGCGATAAATACGTGGTTCTGGTTTATTCTATTGCTAGCATGGGATAATCGATTGTCCAAGTGGGACGGCTTCGAAGAGATCGTCGCGATTGCCGATTCCGGCAGCTTCGTCGCGGCGGCCAGGCGCCTGGGGGCGTCCACCTCGCACGTCAGCCGGGCGGTGGCGCGGCTGGAGGCGAAAGTGGGCGCGCGCCTGTTCGACCGCACCACGCGCACGGTAACGCTGACGCCGGTGGGCCGCGCCTTCGTGGAGCAGGGCCGCCGGCTGGTCGAAGAACGCGACGAGGCGCTGCAATACCTGACCCGGCAGGGCGAGATGCAGGGCGAAATCCGCATCACCTGCTCGATCTCGATGGGCGAACGCTTCGTCGCGCCGGTGGTCACCGAGTTCCTGGAGCGCCATCCCGGCATCACCGCGACCGTGGAACTGACCAACCGTGTGGTCGATCTGATCGCGGAAGGCTTCGACATCGGCATCCGCACCGGCCATCCGGCGGATAACCGGCTGGCGGCGCGGCAGATCGCCAGCCGCTCGTCCGACCTCTGCGCCGCGCCGGCCTATGTCGCGCGCAAGGGTGCGCCGGCGCGCTGGCAGGATCTCGAAGCGCACGACTGCCTGATCGGCACCAACGCCACCTGGCATTTCGTGGAGAATGGCCGGCGGCTGACGTTCGTGCCCACCGGCCGGCTGCATTGCAACAGCGGCGCGGCGGTGGTGGAGGCGGCGGTGGCGGGCATGGGCGTGTGCCAGCTGCCCGCGTTCTACGTGCGCGATCATATCGCCGCCGGGCGGCTGGTCACGCTGCTCGACCGCTATCGCGACGCGCCCGAGCCGGTCTGGGCGGTCTATCCGCAACGCCGCCAGCTGGTGCCCAAGGTCAAGGGCATGATCGACCTGCTGGAAGACCGGCTGGGGCGCGTCATTCCCTGATCGTCATTCCCTGACGGGTGCCGCTTTCGGGGAAAGGTGCGCCAGATAGGCGACGATCGCGGGCACGTCCTCCTCCGGCACCGGCGCGTGATAGACGTCGCGCATCTTGTGGACCACGCCGGCCCAGGCTTCGGGCGAGAGCGCGGGCTGGGTCAGCGTCATGCTGGCCGAATGGCAGGCGGTGCAATCGGCGTTGATCGTATCCGCTTTCGGCCCGCCATCCGGGCTGTCCGGGAAGAACGGTTCGTCCACCGGCAGTTCGATGGCGCTGGAGGTCAGCGTGAAGCCGTTGGCGGTGACGCGGGCTGGCGTCGGCTCCGGCTTGCGCGCGCCGGCGGCGGCGGACACGGCAAGCGTGGCGGAGGCGAGCGCGGCGAGAAGCGCGAACGTGGGCAGGCGGCGCATCATGCGGTCACCATGATCGTGGTCGTTTCGACATTGGCGCGCATGAAGCCGCCGGGGTTCCAGATCGGCTGCAGCGGTTGTGTCTCGCCCTTGTCGCTGGTGCAGCGGGCCATGAGCGCGACCATGCCCGGCGCGCCGACCGGCACCCGCGCATCCCAGCGGCGGAAGCCGTACTTGCCCTTGTCCGGCCCCAACGTGGCGGGGAGCCAAGTCTTGCCCCCATCGGCCGAGACATCGACGCGGGCGACGCCGCAATCGCCGCCCATGGCGATGCCGCCCACCGCGATCGTCGGCGCCCACGGCACTCTCTGCCCCTCTGCCAGGCTGGTGATCCAGCTGCGCGCGACCATGCGGTTGATCGGCGTGGTCGGGAAGCCGGAACTGCCGGGGGCGACATTGGCGCCGGGCGTGTCGGGAATCTTGTAGGCCTTGGCCATCCAGTACCCGGTATCGGGCGTGGCCAGCACCTCGATGTCGTTGAGCATCTTGACCCAGTAGGTCGAATACCAGCCAGGCACCACCAGCCGCAGCGGAAAGCCGTTGAGCAGCGGCAGCTGTTCGCCGTTCATGGCGAAGGCGATCATCACTTCACCATCGCGCGCGTGGTCGAGGTCGAGCGATTTGGAGAAATCCGGGGCTTCGGGCACCAGCGGCTGGTCCATGGCGCCGAAGCGCACCGCCACCGCGCCGGGGCGCACGCCGGCGAGATCGAGCACGTCGCGTAGGCGGACGCCGGTCCACAGCGCGTTGCCCATGGCCCCGTGCGCCCATTGCGCGCCCGGCACGCGCGGCTGGAACAGCCCGCGCGAATTGCCCGAACACTGGTTGATCGCGGCGATCTCGAAGCGCGGCAGGCGCAGGATGTCCGCCAGCGTCAGCGAAAGCGGTTTCGCCACTTCGCCGCGCACGGCAAGACGGAAGGCGTTGACGTCCACCGTCGTGGGAATGTCCGCCCAGTGCCAGCGCACGAAGAACCGGTCGTTGGGGGTGAAGACATCGCCATCGAATACCGAGAGCGGGGTTTCGAGCAGCGGCGGCCGCATCCGCTGCAGGATCATCGGCCCCTTGCCGGGGAACGCCGTGGTGATCGGCCGCGTGGACGGGCCGCCCGGCAGGTGGAGGTCGACCGTGCCGTCGGCCGCGAACGCCGGGGCGGCCAGCGCGCCCGCGCCCAGCGCCGCGCCGCCTTGCAGCAGCCGTCGCCGGCCGAGCCGCGTTGCCAGCATCGAATCGAACTGGTCCATCGTTTCTTCTCCTTCCGGCCCCCGTTCAGGTCTTCTGATTCAGGCCAGGCCGGTCAGCCGCAGCACCGCCAGCGCGGCCAGGCCGAGCAGCAGCAGCGACAGCGTAACCACCGTTACCACGCGCGGGCCAGCGGCGGTAACGCTGCGCAAGTCGACGCCAAGGCCCAGCGCCGCCATGGCGAGGATCGTCAGGAACACGCTGGCCTCGTGCGCCGGGGCGATCATCGCCACGGGGACGAGGCCCAGCGAACGGAGCGCCGCCAGCGCCAGGAACACGAGGATGAACGGCGGCAGGAAATGCAGCAGGCCATGGCGGAGCCCCGGAGTCCGGACCGTGGCGGCTTCCGCTTCTTCGGCCTGATGCGCCTTGAGCACCGACAGGCAGGCGACGACCGGCCCCAGCATCAGCACGCGCACCAGCTTGACCAGGGTGCCGGTCTGCACGGCGGAGGGGCCGAGCGGGCCTGCGGCGGCCAGCACCTGCGGCACGGCATAGACCGTCAGGCCGGCCAGCGTTCCCCCGGCGGCGGCGCTCAGGTGCAGCGCGTGCGCCACGATCGGCAGCGCGATCACCACGGCCACGCCCAGCACGGCGGTGAAGGCGATCGCCGTGGCCACGTCGTCGCTTTCGGCATCAATTACCGGCGCGACGGCGGCGATGGCGGAATTGCCGCAGATCGCGTTACCGCAGGCGACGAGCACCGCCATCTTGGGCGGCAGTCCGAACGCGCGGCCCAGCAGGAAGCTGGCAGCGATCGCGCCAAACACGATGGCGACGATGCCGGCGAGCAGCGGCAGCCCGGCGGCGGCGATCGTGGCGAAGCTGATCGTCACGCCCATCAGCGCCACCGCGCATTCGAGCAGGCCCTTGGCGGCCCACTGGATTCCGCATGCGAACCGCGCGGGCGGCGTCCACAGCGTGCGGACGGCGGTGCCGGCCAGAATGGCCAGAACCAGCGCTTCCACCCAGGCATGGCCGGCAAGGCGGACTTCAAGCCGCTCCAGAGCGAGCGCGCCCAGCGCCACCGCTCCGCAGACCAGAAGGCCGGGCGCGTGGGTGCGGGCGGAAAGAAAAGCTGTCATGCACCGAAGATGGGCTTTTCAATCGAACAACTCCAACTGATTGAAATTGGAGATTCAATAGAATTTATCTATCAAACTTACTCAATCCGCGTCGGGTTGCTGCGCAGGGTGGGCGCGCCGGAAAGGCTCCAGGGCCTCGCAACGCGCGGCAATCCGCGCGATGGCCGACCACGACGCAAGGTCGATACCAAACCGTTGAGCGGAATAGACCTGCGGGATCAGGCAGCAATCGGCCATGGTCGCGGCATCGCCGAAGGCGAAATCGCCGCCGTGGCGCGCGATCAGAACCTCCAGCGCGTCGAAGCCCGTGCCGATCCAGCGCGCGATCCACGCCGAGACTTGCGCCTCGCTTGCCTGAAAGTCCTGCCGCAGCGCTTGCAGCACGCGCAGGTTGTTCAGCGGATGGATGTCGCAGCAGACCAGCCCCGCCATCGCCCGCACCGTGGCGCGGCCCAGGGCATCGCCGGGCAGCAGCGGGGTTTGCGGATAG
>NZ_DDFB01000160.1:20297-27923 GCF_002336885.1 Novosphingobium sp. UBA1939
CCACGCCTTTCAGCG
This sequence comes from Novosphingobium sp. UBA1939, assembly GCF_002336885.1. NCBI lineage: Bacteria > Pseudomonadati > Pseudomonadota > Alphaproteobacteria > Sphingomonadales > Sphingomonadaceae > Novosphingobium > Novosphingobium sp. UBA1939. Next base: position 20,313 of record NZ_DDFB01000160.1, read on the forward strand.
CCAGCGCGATCCGCACGCGGTAGCTGGCGGTGGAGCGCCAGTAACCGTGGAGTTGCAGCGTCATCGCGCCGGCTGGACGGTGCCGGTGCAGGGACCGAAGCCGATCGTGCGGAACCCGTCGCGCACCGCCCGCGCGGACAGGGTGAGCTGGTCGCCGTCCTCGAGGAAGCAGCGCGTTTCGCCGCCCGGCAGCGTGACCGGTTCGCGCCCGCCGCCCGAAAGCTCCATCAGGCTGCCGAAGCTATCGCGCGCCGGACCGGAAATCGTGCCGGTGCCCAGCAGGTCGCCCGCATGGAGGTCGCAGCCGTTGGAGGTATGGTGCGCCACCATCTGCGCCACGGTCCAGTACATGTTCGTCGCAGGGCCGTGGCTCAGGCGGAGCGGCGACAGGCCGGCATCGCGCATCGCCGCGCTGGCGAGCGTGACTTCGAGGTCCAGTGCAAGCGCGCCGGCTTCGGCGTCCGCGGCATCGACCAGGTAGGGCAGCGGCTGCGGATCACCTTCCGGCCGGGGTTGCTGGGCCACGCGGAACGGGGCCAGCGCCTCGGCCGTCACCACCCACGGGGATACCGTGGTGAGGAAGTTCTTGGCGAGGAACGGCCCGAGCGGCTGGTACTCCCACGCCTGGATATCGCGCGCCGACCAGTCGTTGAGCAGGGTCAGCCCGCCGATCCGGCTCCACGCATCGGCGATGGGCACTGGTTCGCCCAGCGCGTTGTCGCCCGCGATCCACACGCCCAGCTCCAGCTCATAGTCGAGCCGCCGCGATGGCGCGAACACCGGCGCTTCGGCATCGGGCGCCTTGAGCTGGCCCTTGGGGCGCACCAGCGTGGTGCCCGAGACCCGCACGGACGAGGCACGTCCGTGATAGCCGATCGGCACGTGGCGATAGTTGGGCAGCAGCGGATTGTCGGGCCGGAACAGTTTGCCGATGTTGGTGGCGTGATGAATGCCGACGTAGAAGTCGGTGTAGTCGCCGATGTGGAACGGCAGGTGCAACGCGCAGTCTTCCGCGTGGTGCAGCAGCGGGCCCAGCCGCACGCGGAACCGGTCGGAGGTCAGGCACGCGAACAGCGCGTGGCGCAGCGCCAGCCGGTCGGTGGCGGGCAGGGCGAACAGCGCGTTGAGCGTGGCCTGTCCCAATGCCGGCACCACGGCCGGCGGCAGCAGGCCCTGTTCCGCCATGGCGGCAAGGTCCAGCACGCAATCGCCGATGGCGGTGCCGGCACGCGCGGGGCCACCATCGGTCGAGAAGATGCCCAGCGGCAGGTTCTGGACCGGGAATTCGGCATGGTCGTCCGCCCCCGGCACCCAGCTCGATGCCTGCGGATTGTGCGTGTGGTCGATGCTCATGCGTCCTTCGGCTCCGCATGCAGCCAGGCGGCATGGCGCGGGGCGCGCTTCGTCCGGCTCCATTCCTCGAGCATGACCGGGGCCAGCGTCTTCAGTTCGGCGTACTGTTCGGGCGTGCCGATGTTGCACGCCAGTTCCAGCCGGTGCCCGTTGGGATCGAAGAAATAGATCGACTTGAAGATGCCGTGCCAGGTCGGCCCCAGCACGTCGATGCCCTGCGCCTCGATATGGGCCTTGGCGGCCAGCAGCGCGGCTTCGTCCTCCACCTCGAAGGCCAGGTGCTGCACCCACGCCGGCGTGTGGGGATCGCGGCCCATCGCGGGCTGTTCGGGCAGTTCGAAGAAGGCCACCACGTTGCCGCCACCGCAATCGAGGAACACGTGCATGTAGGGATCGTAGGCCCCGGTCGATGGCACATGGTCTTCCGCGAAGGCGGTGGTGTAGGTCATGCCGAGCACGCGCTCGTACCATTCCACGGTCGCCTTGGCATCGTTGCAGCGGTAGGCGACGTGGTGGATGCGGCTGAGGCGCGGCGCGGTCATTGCGCCGGCTCCGCCTGCAGCGCGCCCCGGCGCATCTGGTCGCGTTCCATCGATTCGAACAGCGCGGTGAAGTTGCCTTCGCCGAAGCCTTCGTCGCGCTTGCGCTGGATGAATTCGAAGAACACCGGGCCGATCATCGTTTCCGAGAAGATCTGCAGCAGCAGGCGCGGATCGCCGTTGACGGTCGACCCGTCGAGCAGGATGCCGCGTGCCTGGAGCTGGTCCACCGGCTCGCCATGGCCGGGCAGGCGCTCGGCCAGCATCTCGTAATAGGTGGCGGGCGGGGCGGTCATGAACGGGGTGCCGCTGGCCTTGAGCCGGTCCCACGTCGCCAGCAGATCGTCGCAGGCAAAGGCGATGTGCTGTATGCCTTCGCCGTTGTAGGCGCGCAGGAATTCCTCGATCTGGCCGCCGCCGGCCTTCCCTTCCTCGTTCAGCGGGATGCGGATCTTGCCGTCGGGCGCGGTCATCGCCTTGCTGGTGAGGCCGGTATATTCGCCCTTGATGTCGAAATAGCGGATCTCGCGGAAACCGGCGATGCGCTCGTAGAACGCCGCCCAGTGCGCCATGCGCCCGCCATAGACGTTGTGCGTCAGGTGATCGATCAGCTTCAGGCCCGCGCCGGCCGGATGGCGATCCACGCCCTCCTCGTAGACGAAGTCGATGTCGTAGATCGACAGGGCATCGCCATAGCGGTCGATCAGGTAGACGATCGAGCCGCCGATGCCGCGGAACGCCGGCAGGCGCAGTTCCATCGGGCCGGTGCGCACCTCGACCGGTTCCGCGCCGCGTTCGAGCGCCTCGGCATAGGCTTTCGCCGCGTCGCGCACGCGCCAGCCCATGCCGCAGGCCGAAGGGCCGTGTTCGGCGGCGAAGTAGGCGGCGGGGCTGCGTGGTTCGTAGTTGGCGATCAGGTTGATATCGCCCTGCCGCCACAGTTGCACGTCCTTGGACCGGTGCCGCGCGACGCGGATGAAGCCCATCGCGGCGAACACGGGTTCCAGCACACCCTTTTCGGGCGCGGAAAATTCGATGAACTCGAAACCGTCGAGGCCCAGCGGGTTTTCGAACAGGTCAGCCATGGCTCTCCCCAGCATGCATTGAGAATGTGGCGCACAGTCTAGCGCTGATCGTGCTCAAAGGGCGTGCATTCTTGCGCGACTTCAGGAGTGAAATGCACACATGATGCGTTATAAGGCGATTTGAGGCACCGTCCGTGCCAACAGGAACTTGCCCGTGCTCGACCGTTTCGATCTCAAGATTCTCGCGATCCTCCAGCAGAAGGGGGATATCGGCCCGGTGGAGATGAGCCAGGCCGTCCATCTCTCGGCGTCGCAATGCTCGCGCCGGATGCAGCAGTTGCGCAAGGCGGGCTACATTCGCGGGGTCCACGCCGCGCTCGATGCCGGGCGGCTGGGGGTGGGCATTTCCGCCTATATCCTGCTCACCATGAACAGCCACGGGATCGCGGCGGCCGAGGCGTTCCGCGCGCGGGTGCTGGAGCTGGACGAAGTGCTGGAATGCCAGAAGCTGACCGGCGAGGCCGACATGATCCTGAAGGTCGCCACGCGCGATCTCGCCTCGTTCAACCATCTGTTGACGCGCCAGATTCTCGGGTCTCCCGAAGTGGCGACCGCGCGTTCCAGCATCATCCTGGAGGACGTGAAAAGCACCACCGCGCTGCCGCTGGGCTTTGCCGGCGCGGTCAATCCCGCCGACGGAACGTGACCACCAGCACGTCGCGCCAGCCCGGCCGGGCGGGGTCTTCGGGCCGCACCGGCGAAACCTCGTGCATCACGCGCCGGTCGTCGAGCAGGTAGAGATCACCGGGTACGGTAAGCGTGGTCCGGTCCAGCGTCCTGCCCGCCGGATCGGTGATCCGGGTGACGCCGCCGATCACATTGTGCCGCGCCACCAGTTGCACCAGCACCCGGTCCACGCCGTCGCGGTGCAGCCCCTCGGGCGTAGGCAGGCCGGCGTTCTCGCTTCCCGCCAGGATGCGGAACTGGTGCGCCTCGACATGCCAGCGCGCGCCCGGCGCGGACCGCGCGAACAGCGCCTCGGCATCGCGCAGCAGGCCCAGCAGGCACGGGTGCGTGGTGGCTTCCGGGGCGAAGGGCGCGAAATGGCGGGCGATTCCGCCGTTGAGCGGGTTGTAGGACAGGCTCTGGTAGTGCGGTTCGGCGGGGCGCGGCGCGATTTCGCCACCTTCCAGTGCGAAGGTCGCATAGCGCCGCCGGCGGTAGCGGCCGCCATCGGCCATGAAGGTATCGAGCGGCAGGTCGTTCCAGAAGTCCGCGAAATCGGGCGGTAACGGCGCCCCGCACGTGATCGCATAGCCCTTGTGCGCCAGCGCGCGCTCCAGCGGCATCAGGCCACCGGTTTCCGGCCGTTCTTCGGCGAGCGTGCAGACTGGCGATGTCGCGTCCATGGCCCTTCCTTGGGTACGGCCGCGATATGGGAACCCTTGGGCAGGATGCCTACCCCGCCGGCGGCCGGCTCCGCGCCCTAGCGCGCCACCAAGGCGGGAATGAGGCCGCGCGATTGCCCGCCTCCGAATCGTGCGATAAGGTTGCGACAAGAAACCGATCGGAGAGCGATGACCATGGCCACCCAGATGCGCCCGAATATCGAATGCAGCGATGCCGAATGGCAGGCCCGGCAGGAACTGGCGGCGTGCTACCGCATCTTCGATCTGCTCGGCTGGTCGGAATCGGTCTACAACCACATTTCCGTGCGCGTGCCGGGGGACGACAACGCGTTCCTCATCAACCCCTTCGGCCTGCTCTATTCGGAAGTCTGCGCGTCCAACCTCGTCAAGATCGACATCGACGGCAACAAGCTGGACGGCAGCCCGCACGCGGTGAACAAGGCGGGCTTCACCCAGCACGGCTATTTTCACCGGCATCTGAACTGGGCGCACGCCATCTGCCATGTCCACACCACGGCGACGATGGCGGTGTGCAGCCTTGAGGAAGGGCTGATGCCGATCAACTTCTACGCCTGCAACTTCGCCGGCCGGCTCGCCTACCACGATTTCGAAGGCATCACTGTGCGCGCCGAAGAGGGCGAGCGCCTGCTGGCGAACCTGGCCGACAAGAACATCCTGATGCTGCGCAACCACGGCCCGGTGGTGCTGGCGCCCACGCTCCAGGCGATGTTCATCCAGCAATGGAGCCTTCAGCGGGCTTGCGAAATCCAGATGGCCACGCTGTCGATGGGGCGCGAGCCGATCCTGGTGCCCGACGATGTCATCGCCGTCCACCAGCGCGACTTGCGCGAGGCGACGCCGCCGGGCGGCGGGGCCGGCGTGGGTGATTTCAACGCCTGGGTGCGGCGGATCGACAAGATCGACCGGTCCTGGCGGGATTGAAGCGCGGCGGAAAGGTGGGCTAGGGCACGCGCATGGCCCGTCTGACCGTCAACAACCAGCCGATGGAATTCCGGCTGGAACCGGATACCCCGCTGCTGTGGGCGCTGCGCGACGCGGCGAACCTGACCGGCACCAAATACGGCTGCGGCACCGGCGAATGCGGCGCCTGCATGGTGATCGTCGATGGGCAGGCGATGCCCTCGTGCACGCTGTCGCTGGGGGAGGCGGAGGGCCGCAGCGTGACGACGATCGAGGGGCTGGCCCCCGATCGCAACCATCCCGTGCAGCAGGCGCTGGTGGCCGAACAGGCGATCCAGTGCGGGTTCTGCACGCCCGGCCTGGTCATGGCCGCCGCCGCCCTGCTGGCGCACAACGGCGATCCGACCGAGCAGGACATCGCCGCCGCGATCACCAATATCTGCCGTTGCGGCGTCTATCCGCGTCTGGTTCGCGCGATCCAGCGCGCCGGCCGCGCCCTGCGGCATGCCGAAACGCTGCCGCCGCTGCCCGTGCCGGCGACCGCCACCGCGCCGGGGCTTTGATCTTCCCCTCGGGCGTCGCCTGCGCTAGCGGAACGGCATCACAGGAGACCCGGCGATGAAGGCGACGATCTGGCACAATCCCAACTGCGGCACATCGCGCAACACGCTGGCGCTGTTGCAGGAAGCGGGCGCGGACGTGACCGTGGTCGAATACCTCAAGACGCCGCCGAGCGCCGAAAAGCTGGCGCAGCTCTATCGCGATGCCGGAATCACGCCGCAGCAGGGCCTGCGCCTGAGGGGCACCGATGCCGAGGAACGCGGCCTGCCCGCAGCCGATGACGCCACCGTGCTGGCGGCGATGGTGGCGGACCCGAAGCTGATCGAACGGCCGCTGGTGGAAACCGACAAGGGCGTGCGGCTGTGCCGGCCCAAGGAAAAGGTCCAGGAAATCCTCTGAGCCGCCTTAGAACGCGCGTCAGAAGGGCAGGGCGCGTCCGGCGAGAATCAGCGCCAGCGCGCAGCCGAGCACGATCACCGCGCGCAGCCCTTCGGCAAGCGGGGCGGCCGCGATCGAGGCCGTCTTGATCGAGGAAAGGGCGCGGGACATTGCCCGATCATGCCCCGTGCCGGGTTAACGGGTCGTAAATCCGACCCCAGGCGCGGTTACGGGCGCGTCAGCAGCAGTTCCAGCAATGCCGCCAGGCATTCGCGGCCCAGCAGCTTGCTGCGTTCCGGGCTCCAGCCCTGCGCCGGATCGGGCAGGTCGGCATTGTCCTTGAACGGCATTTCCAGCGTCATCGAGACGCAGCCGTGGCTCGCGCCGAAGCGCTCGGCGAGCTGGTTGGTCGACATCGACAGGTTGGCCTTGCCCGCCGGGGCCACCGGATAGCCGCGCCGCGTCTGGAAATCGGGCGTTCGCCGTTCGAGGATCGCGCGATAGCGCCGGTATTCCGCGCCCTGCTGTTCGGTCCAGGAAGGGATGCCCTCGAACCCGGCCAGGAATACCGCCGGAATCGCCTCGTCGCCGTGGACGTCGATCGCGAAGTGGACGCCGGTTTCGTCCATCGCGTCACGCACGCACAGCACTTCGGGCGAGCGTTCGGCCGAGGGCGTATCCCATTCGCGGTTCAGGTTCACGCCCGCCGCGTTGGTGCGCAGGTGGCCGCGCCGCGATCCGTCGGGATTCATGTTGGGCACGATGTGGAAGCGGCAGAGCTGGCGCAGCTTGCGCCCGTGCGGATCGGCGGGATCGGTCAGCAGATCGAGCGCGCCTTCCATCCACCATTCGGCCATGCTCTCGCCCGGATGCTGGCGGGCAATGATCCAGATCGGCAGCTTGCCGGGCATTGGGCGACCGATGGTGACGAGATCAAGATCACGCCCGTCCACGGTGGCACCGAGATTGCTCACGCTGGCGTAGGGCGACATTTCCACGCGGCCGAGCAGATCGAGGTGGCGCTCGTGGGAGTACGGCTCGAAGTAGGCGTAATAAATGCTGTTGCGCTCAGGCGTGTGCTCGACGATCAGCTGGCCGTTTTCAAAGCGGGTTTCGCCGATGCGGAACCAGTTGCGGCGATCGTACGAAGCCACACAGCGGTAGCCCGGCCATCCGTCCGGATAGGCGGCTTCGGCGGCGTTCTCGAAGACCAGCCGCACGGCCTGCCCCGCNNAGGCGCAGGCGGATGTCGTCGGGCTTGTCGATGGAGAGCACCTCGATGGCGCCGGAGTCGAAGTTGCTGCTGATGCGGAGGGTCATGGCAGAGGGACAGCTCACAGAATATGGGTCAGGGCGTAGAGGGCGAGGCCGATCAGGCCGCCGACGAGGGTGCCGTTGAGCCGGATGAACTGCAGGTCGCGGCCG
>NZ_DDFB01000149.1:0-9099 GCF_002336885.1 Novosphingobium sp. UBA1939
CCGCCGCCGCCGACCACGCGCTTGCCGTTGATCACGGCATAGCTCACGTTGACTTCCACCGACGGTTCGGTGAGCGGGAAATAGCTCGGGCGCAGACGCAGCACGATGTCGTCGCGCTCGAAGAACGCCTTGAGAAAGGTTTCCAGCGTCCACTTCAGGTGACCAAGGTGGATGCCCTTGTCGATCACCAGACCTTCGATCTGGTGGAACATCGGCGTGTGCGTGGCATCGCTGTCGCTGCGATAGACGCGGCCGGGCGCGATCACGCGCAGCGGCGCGCCCTGTTTCAGCATCGCGCGGATCTGCACCGGCGAGGTATGCGTGCGCAGCAGCATGGCGCGCCCTTCCGCATCCTTGTCGGGGAAATAGAAGGTATCGTGCATCGCCCGCGCCGGGTGCGTTTCGGGCATGTTGAGCGCGGTGAAGTTGTGCCAGTCGTCCTCGATCTCGGGGCCGGACGCCACGGCGAAGCCCATGTCGGCGAAGATTTCCGCCAGCTCGTCCATCACCTGGCTGACCGGATGGACCGATCCCCTGGGCGCTTCGGGCGCGGGGAGCGAAAGGTCCACCGTCTCGGCCGCCAGCCGCGCATCGAGCGCCGCCGCCTCAAGCGCGCCCTTGCGCGCGGCCAGCGCGGCGGTCACCGCCTCGCGCGCGGCGTGAATCTTCGGGCCTTCGCTCTGGCGCTGTTCCGGGGACATGCCGCCCAGCGTCTTGAGCAGGGCGCTGACCCAGCCCTGCTTGCCGAGCGCGGCTACGCGGATCGCCTCGACCGCTTCGGGCGTCGCGGCATCCGCGATCGCGCCCAGCGTTTCGGCCTGCTGTTGTTCAAGCTGTTCCATCGCCGGTGCCGCTAGCGCCAAACGGTGCGGAATCAAAGGGCGAAACGCAGCGCCCCCGTTGCATCAGTCTCCGGTCCGCGCCGGCAGGTGCAGCGCCTGCACGGCCGCGCCGGCCGCCTCGAAGCGCGCGCGCATCACGGCCGACAGCACCGGACGCGGATGCGCCACATAGGCGCGCGGCGTCATCCCCATGAACCGCCGGAAATCGCGAACGAACTGCGCCTGATCGTGATAGTGTCCGTCGATCGCGCCGATCCACTTGAGTTCGGGATCGAGCATGTATTGCGACAGGCTGCGCATGAAGCGCTGGCGGCGCAGCAGCAGGCGCGGGGCGAAGCCGAAATAGCGGCGGCAGATGCGCTCGATGGTGTACGAAGCCAGGCCCGTCGCTTCGGCCACGTCCGCCACGGAGCCCGTTTCCGGATCGACGATCGCGCCATGGATGGCCACGATCCGGTCTTCATCGGGCGCCGGCATGTCCGCGCGCGCCGCGAAAAAGGCGGTGATCCGTTCCAGTTCCGCCGCTTCCTCCACGCACGCGCCGAATACGCCGTCGATCAGCGGACCGAACTGGGCGAAGTCAGGCTCCGCGCAGGGATCGAAGATGCGATCGGCCCAGAGGTGTGCCGGCGCCCGCGCGAACTTGGCCCAGCCCAGCGGCAACAGGCCGATGCCCCATATGCGGCATCGGCCGGCGGTGAAGCGGATGGTCGTGCTCGTCGGCCCGGTGCCGATCGCGGCAATTCCGGGCGGCCCCTTGGCCCCCGCGATCTCCGCTTCGGGCGTCACGCCCTGGAACAGCCGCAGGTTGGCCCATTCGGGATGCAGGTGATCCTGCACCCGCTGCCCCTCGGGAATGTCGATCTCGGTGAGGTAAAACGTCGTGAAATAGGGGCGCAGCGCCAGGGGCGGCTGATGGAATCGAACCTTTACGCGGCAATCCGCTGGCAATCGCGCGACCCTTCGGAATCGTTGCTAAGTAGCAATCCGTTACAAATCGCCATAATCGTTTGTTGCGCGCTGCAAAAGCCTCCAGATCGGCGATATTGTCACGCAGGTTAGCAGAATCGGGGGTAGTTTCTGATTTTCCAGCAAAAAGGGCATTGGTCCAGAACGGACCAATGCCCTTTGATGCGGCTCGCGATGCGAACGGCTCAGGCGGCGGGAAGCGCTGCCTTGGCCTGCGCGATCACGGCGTTGAACACGCCGCCTTCGTTCATCGCCAGATCGGCCATCGCCTTGCGATCGAGTTCGATCCCGGCGAGCTTCACGCCGTGGATGAACTGCGAATAGGTGAGGCCTTCGGCGCGGACCGCGGCGTTGATGCGCTGGATCCACAGGGCGCGGAAGGTGCGCTTCTTAACCTTGCGGTCGCGATAGGCGTACTGGCCGGCCTTTTCGACGGCCTGACGGGCGACGCGAATCGTGTTCTTGCGACGGCCGCGGTAACCCTTGGCCTGGTCCAGAATCCGCTTGTGCTTGGCACGGGTGGTAACACCACGCTTGATACGGCTCATAAGTCAGCGCTCCTCAGTTCAGCCCGTAGGGCGCCCACTTCTTGATCACCTTCGCGTCGGCGTCGGAAATCACTTCCGTGCCGCGGTTCTGGCGGATGTACTTGGCGTTGTGGCTGATCAGGCGGTGGCGCTTGCCGGCAACGCCGTGCTTCACCTTGCCGGAAGCGGTGATCTTGAACCGCTTCTTCACGCCGCTCTTGGTCTTGAGCTTGGGCATTTTCGTCTCCTAGATTCGACGCGCCAGATTCGCCGTGGCAGCCCTTTCAGCCAGGCGAATCCCGAATGGTGTGTCGGTTGAAGGAGGCGCCCATAGTCAGGTCCGCCCGGAAAGGCAAGCGGGCGCTGGCTTTGATGCCGCACCTACCCCTTCCTGGCGCCCCTTCCTGGCGCCCCTTCCTGGCGCCCCTGCTCAGCGCCCGCCCACGTCGGCCAGATCGAACGGCGTGGTCTGGTAGGTCTCGTTGATCCAGTTGCCGTAGAGCAGGTGCCCGTGGCCGCGCCAGGTGTTGGCGGGCGCGGCCTGCGGATCGTCGCCGGGGAAATAGTGCTGCGGCATATAGCCGCCCTCGTCGCGCGCGTATTCGCCCGCCAGCGTCAGCGTATCGTATTCCAGGTGGTTGAACATGTGCAGCGCGCGGTGGGCCGGATCGTCGATCAGGCACAGCCCGGTCTCGGCGCTATCGGCCAGCACGCGCAGCCCGCGCCCTTCGGGCAGGTCTGTGGCGCGCACTTCGCTCCAGCGCGAGACGGGCACGTCGAACACGTCGGGCAGCCCGCGCATCCACGGGCTGGCCGGCGCGCGGTTGTCATGCCGGAACACGCCCGAGGCCTTGGACGCCAGCCCGTGCTTGGGCACGCCATGGAAATGGTGCAGCGCCGCCATCGCTCCCCAGCAGACGTTGAGCGTGCGGTGGACGTTGACCTGCGACCAGTCGAAGATGCGCCGCAATTCGTCCCAGTAGGTCACTTCCTCGAACGGGATCTGCTCCACCGGCGCGCCGGTCACGATCAGCCCGTCGAAGCGTTCCCCGCGCACGTCCGCCCAGGGGCGGTAGAATTCGGCGATGTGCCCGGCCGAGGTGTTCTTGCTGACGTGGTCGGAAATGCGCAGCAGTTCCAGCTCCACCTGCAGCGGCGTGGCGCCCAGCACCCGCGCGATCTGGGTTTCGGTGGTGATCTTGTCGGGCATCAGGTTCAGCAACGCGATGCGCAGCGGGCGGATATCCTGCCGCGCGGCTTCGGTTTCGCCCATCACGATCACGCCTTCGGATTCGAGCGTGCGGCGGGCGGGCAGGTTGTCGGCAATCCGGATCGGCACAGTCCTGGCGTCTTTCTTCTCGTCCCGTGGGGAAAGACGCCGCGCGTGTCCGTGTCCGTTTGGTTGCCGGATCGGCCACATCCTCCTTGCGGAGCGCCACCTTGCCCGGATCGGCAGGTTGGCGTCGGGGCGTCCACCCCAACTCTTGATGCGGGAGCCGCTCTATCGCGGAACGCAACGCTTGGCAATCGGGACTGTCCCGGAGGGCGATGCCAAGAGGATATTCACGGGTAAGCCCTTGCTATTGAGACTGCCTCGCATTAAAAGATGGTCAGTCGGTCGAGAGAATCGGGTGTCCTGATGTACGTCTGCATCTGCAATGCCATTCGCGAAAAGGACCTGCGGGGCGCCGCGCGGAGCCATTCGGGCGATGCCGAAGCGCTCTACGCCCGGCTGGGCTGCCAGCCCCAGTGCCGCCAGTGCCTGGACGATGCCGAGGACATGGTGGCCGACGAACGCGCCTGCGCTCTCGCCTAACCGCAACCGCCTCCCCTCACCTTGACGCCCCTCGCGCGAATCGTTCGCGCTTGGCCGATGGGCGCGGGCCGCATAGGCTGCTGCCCACCCCGGACGTTTGAAGGAGCCGCGCCATGAAGGGCGACGCCAAGGTCATCGAATTTCTCAACAAGGCGCTGTTCAACGAACTGACCGCCATCAACCAGTACTGGCTGCATTTCCGCCTGCTCGACAACTGGGGCATCAAGAAGCTCGCCCAGTTCGAACGGCACGAATCCATCGACGAGATGAAGCACGCCGACCAGCTGGCCGACCGCATCCTGTTCCTCGATGGCCTGCCCAATTTCCAGGCGCTGGGCCGGCTGCGCGTGGGCGAAACCGTGGAGGAAATCCTCAAGGCCGATCTCGCGCTGGAAATGGAGGCGATCCCGCTGCTCAAGGACGCGATCGCCCATTGCGAAAGCGTGCGCGATTACGTCAGCCGCGATCTGTTCCAGCACATCCTCGAAAGCGAGGAGGAGCATGTCGACACGCTGGAAAAGCAGTTCGACATGATCGCGCGCATGGGCCTGCCAAACTACATCCAGCTCAACAGCGAAGCGCCCGAGGACTGAGGCCATACCCGCGTCATTGCGAGCGTAGCGAAGCAATCCAGGGTTCCGCGTGACGCGCTGGATTGCTTCGCTGCGCTCGCAATGACGAAACAAGACAACTGCCAGCAAGGAAGGGTGGGGCGGAAGGACCGCCCGGCCAGACGCCGAGGCATCTGGCCGGAGCTTTTCAGTCCTGCGGTTGCTCCTGACCGGCTCATGCCCGCGAAAGGCGGACACACCGCCAGCCCCGGAACATGCCCCGTGCCGAACAGGTCGACCGGACAACACCAATTAGGAGCATACCACAAATTGGCGCGGAAAACAGCCGGTTTTGGTGTGTTGCGGCGCTTGGCACCGGGGGGAGAGGCCTTGGCGCTGATCGCCGACGGACCGGAAGGACGGTCAACCGAATATTAACTGTCGGCGTCGAACAAAAACCGAAACTTGTCGGTGCAGGCGGGAATTGGCGCTGGACGCAGGCCAAGGACGCCCATTGGCGATAAAGCGCGCCTGAGGGTGCCGGAACTCCAGATTATATCCGTTTTGGCGCATTTCAGCGTATACGCCAATCTCGCACAGAATGCCGCGATTCAAGGCAACGCCGCGTCGATTCGATAACGTATTCGGAAGGGGAGATTGGAACGGATCGCCGACGATGGACAAGACATCTTTAGGACAAAGCTGACGCTCACCACCGCGTTCGAGAACGTCAAGTTAGGGCGACGCTGACGGCGCAGCGCAGCTTTTGCGAAGGCCCTCTGCCCTATGCCGAAGATGAGGACAGACTGACGTGCCCGCTGAACGGTAGTCGGATGAGATCGAGAACCGTGATCGTAAATTCAGCTTGCTCCTTAATCCGGCAACTAGCGATCGTGTTGCAGCAGAAGTTCAAACGCTCCATTCGGTGGCCATCCCGATGAGCAGATAACGCCGCCTAGAAAAGGCTCTAGAGAGTTTGCAATTCACCTATTCCTGGCAATATCGCCCTGCCATCAATGATACGCTGCACTCCGGACCACGTTATACTTTCCAACGGGCGATGCAATCCTTTCGCAGGGTACAAGCACTTCATAGGAAACAATGTCTGATATACTAGACACTCCTGAAACATAGATGCTTGAGGGGGAGGATTTTGTGCAAAAAATGCAATTTTGTCGATCACCATCGCGGCTTTTTTATAGCGCAAATCTTCGGCCTCGGTTCTTAGGGCACGATGCCAAAAACCACGATTTATTTCGCCACTATCATCAAATGGTGCGATAAATATCTGGAAATCGTTAGGCGGCATATGCTCCTCTGACGAATAAAATGCAGTTCTCACGTCCTGAGAGATATGAACGGTATCTGGATCGCAAAATTCATTCACCATTGTCTTGAGCGTGACGAATTTTGCAAGATTCAACGCCTGTTCTTTATCAAGATCAAACCATGCACCTCGCGCATAATCGATTACTATATTTTGCGCGGCCTTCTGAATTTCCTGCATCCATCCATTGTTGCAAGTCGCACAAACACACCTAATTCTTTGACTCAAAGGGTCACCATTGCGGTTAATTGCTCCAATTCTGCTGACGCTTCCGCCACAGGGATTTGGGCGCACCAAAGTGTGAATATTCTTTTCATTTCTAATCCCAAGTTCTTTACGGAATACATCTCCAAATATATGTTCACTTGTAATATTATCTGACCCACAGAATATGCATCTTTTCAAACTCAACTTTGCACGGCGCGAATGGCTATCAGAGTAATTTGGCATAAATTTGACCTTGCATCAGATTCTCTTGAAATCTTCTAGGCAGCGTAGACGAATTTTATTCAGTATCCGGCGATAGCGATTTGGTCATATTTGGTGGCGGCAGGTGCAGCCGGTGAGGCTGTTTCGAGTTCATTGCTGGCACGAACTGACTTGTCTGCAACCAGACAATTACCCGGATGGTTATGAAGGGTAACTTCGTCCAAGTCTGCAGCATTCCCACACACCGCCAGTTGGAAAATCAATGACCGCTTCCGCCGCCCCCGCCAAGGGCGCCGAACGTCCAAAATGGAGGGCGGTAGCGATCGACAGGACAACGCGTGTGGAATGACCAGTTGGTCGCCCCCCTCACAACCCAATCCCCCGCGTAACCCCAACCGCCTCCCGAAACGCCGCATCATGGCTCACCAGCAGCAGCGCGCCGTCGTAGCCGCGCAGGGCCTGTTCGATCACTTCGATGGATTCGAGGTCCAGATGGTTGGTCGGCTCGTCGAGCAGCAGCAGCTGCGGTGGCGGCTCGGCGAGCAGCAGCGCGGCCAGGGTGGCCCGGAAGCGCTCACCGCCGCTCAGCGTCTCCACGGGCTGCTCCACGGAGCGACCCCGCAGGTGCAGCCGGGCCAGCCGGGCCCGGACCTGACCTGGTGTGCTGGTGGGGGCCAGGGTGCTCAGGGCGTCGAGGACCGAGCGGGACGGGTCGAGCAGGTCGACCGACTGCGGGAGGTAGCCGACCGGGACCGGCGTGAGGCAGACCCCCTCGACAGTGAGCTGACCGGCCACGGCGCGCAGCAGGGTGGTCTTGCCGACCCCGTTCGCGCCGACGAGGGCGACCCGTTCCGGGCCGCGCAGCTCGAGGTCGACGACCTGGCCCGTGGGCAGGTGGAGGTCCGACAGCCGCAGGGTGGTGCGCCCCGCGGGGACGACTGTGCCGGGCAGGTCGACCCGGATGGGGGCGTCGTCGCGCAGCGCCTCCTCGGCGGCCTCCAGCGCCTGCTTGGCCTTGGCCACCCTGTCCTCATGGACACCCCCGATCCGGGCGGCGCTCTCCTGCGCCCGGCGCTTGCGTGCGTCGGCCATCATCTTCGGCATCCCGGAGCGTTTGGCGTCGAGGCGGCCGTACCGGTCCCGACGGGCCTGTTTGGTCACCTGCTCCTGGAGGTCGCGGCGCTCCCGACGGACCGCGGCATCCGCGGTCCGCACCCGCTGCTCGGCGGTCGCCTGCTCCTGCTCGACCACCTCGAGGTATGCCGAGTAGGTGCCTCCGACGATGCGCACCCGGCCCGATCGCAGCTCGGCGACCTGGTCGACGTGCTCGAGCAGCTCACGGTCGTGGCTGACGACGAGGAGGACGCCCCGGAACGCCTCGACGGCATCGATGAGGTGCGCCCTGGCCCGCCGGTCGAGGTTGTTCGTCGGTTCGTCGAGAAGCAGGACGTCGGGCCGGCGGAGCAGCCGGGCGCCGAGGGCAGCGAGGACCCGTTCGCCACCGGAGAGGGTGTCGACCGGGCGGTCGAGGTCGAGGTGGCCGAGCCCGAGCTGGGCCAGCGCCAGCGCGGCGCGCTCCTCGACGTCCCAGTCTGCCCCGACGAGGTCATACAGCTGCGGGTCGAGGTCACCGGCAAGGATGCGGCGCAGCGCCCGACGTGGCCCGGCGATACCGAGGAGGTCGTCGAGCCGGTCGGCGACCTCGGCGTCGAGCCGCTGCGGGAGATAGGCCGAGAGTCCGACGACCGAGACCGAGCCCCGAGTGGGCGCCAGCTCGCCGGCGAGCAGCCGCAGCAGGGTCGACTTGCCACAGCCGTTGGCGCCGATCAGGCCGGTGCGACCGGGCGGGACGGTGACGTCGAGACCGTCGAGGACGCTCTGGCCGTCCGGCCAGGTGAAGGAGAGGTCCGAACAAACGACCGTAGGTTGCGGCATGGCGGTGCTCCGGAGCGAGTCGGTCTGCACCTGCTGTCGGCAGGTGGCGGAACGGGACTCACACGAGCACGGCAGGCTCCTTCGTCGGCGGCCAGGGACAGGACCCACGGTACCGCCGGGTCCGCCGTGCGGGCGAGGGACTTTCCACCGCCGGTTCCGGCGGCAGGTCAGCGGCGCCGTTTACGCATCAGCACGGTGCCCGGGTATGGCGACCCAAGAACGACCCGGTAGCCGGCCCGTTTGTACAACCGAATATTCCGGGCGCTCTGCGCACCGGTGATCAGCCAGAGGTCGGTGACCTCGGGTGGAGCGGCCTGCTCGGCATACTCCAGGAGCACTCGACCCAGCCCGCGACCCTGCCAGTCGGGCGCGACCATGAGCCGACCGACCTCCCAGGTGCCGTCCTCGTCGACCCGGCCACGGACTGAGGCGATGAGCCGACCGTGCGAGCGGACCACCCAGGTTCGCCATACCGAAGATGAGGCCCGCACATCGTCCAGGGTCTCGACCAGCGGTGGGATGTCCCAGGTGTCGTTGACCCGGCCCTCGCCCAGCCAGCAACACCGCTGGAGGACGAGCAGCTCCGGGGCGTCCGCGGGCACACTCGGGACGATGGCCAGGTCAGTGATATCGCCCACCTGCGCCGGGGGGACCAGGTCGGGGCGGCGCGCGGCGGTGCGGCGCAGCGACTCCGCCCGCCGCC
>NZ_DDFB01000131.1:0-12158 GCF_002336885.1 Novosphingobium sp. UBA1939
AACACCGGCGGCATGGGCGCCTACAGCCCGGCGCGGGTGCTGACCCCGGCGCTGGAAGCGCAGGCGCTGACCGAGATCATCGCGCCCACGGTCAAGGCCATGGCCGACGAGGGCATGCCCTATTCGGGCGTGCTCTACGCCGGGCTGATGCTGACCAAGCAGGGGCCGAAGCTGATCGAATACAACTGCCGCTTCGGCGATCCGGAATGCCAGGTGCTGATGATGCGGCTGGAAACCGATCTGGTCAATCT
Source organism: Novosphingobium sp. UBA1939 (assembly GCF_002336885.1). NCBI lineage: Bacteria > Pseudomonadati > Pseudomonadota > Alphaproteobacteria > Sphingomonadales > Sphingomonadaceae > Novosphingobium > Novosphingobium sp. UBA1939. Next base: position 252 of record NZ_DDFB01000131.1, read on the forward strand.
GCTGTCCGCCTCCGCCGACAGCCGGCTGGCCGCGCTGGAACCGCCGCGCTTTTCCGCCGACGTGGCGATGACGGTGGTGATGGCCGCCGCGGGCTATCCGGGCACGCCGAAGAAGGGCGGTACGATCGCCGGACTGGCGCAAGCCGAGGCCGATGGCGCGCGCGTGTTCCATGCCGGCACCGCGTTGAACCCCGATGGCGCGCTGGTGGCGAATGGCGGGCGCGTGCTCAACGTCACCGCGCGGGGGCCTTCGGTGCGCGCGGCGCGCGATGCGGCCTACGCGGCAGTGGATCGCGTGGTCTTTCCCGACGGCTTCTGCCGTCGCGATATCGGCGGCAAGGAAATCGCGCGCGAGATTGAACGCCAGAGCGGGGAGGGGAATGCGCAAGGCTGACGCGCTTCTCGCCGCGCTGATCCTGCCGGTATCGACGCTGGCGGCTGGCGCGCACGCCGCCACGGCCGATGCCGCGTTTGTCGGGCACTACTACCTGTCTGGCGTCATGGAGACAGGTTCGGAGCTGCTGCTGCGGCCCGATGGCACGTTTGCGTGGTACATATCCTATGGCGCGGTGGATCAGAGCGCAGAGGGCACCTGGCTTCGCGATGGCGATGCCGTGGTGCTGACCGCCAGCCAGCCGGACCGGTCCGCCCCGCTGTTCGCGCTGGCCGGCGTGGACGCCTGGGATGCCGACGCGGAAAGCCGCCTGCTTGGCCGCCAGCACGACGATGCCACGGCCGCGTGGGAGGAACGGTGCGGCAGCGCGGCGGAGGCGGTGACGGCGGTGGTGGCCCCGCTTGTCGATGACGCCCCCGCTACCGCCCCGGTCGAAGCGTCTCCGCCCATGGCCGATCCGGCGCCCGCCCCCACCCGCTTGCCCGGCTGCGCACCATCGGACGCGCCGGCCGAACCCGCCGATGCGACCACCATGGCGCCCGATCGCTGGCAGGGCGGCATCGCCATCGCGGTCTTTGCCGAGCAGAACGGCGAGCGCATGGGCGTGAGCAGGGTAACGGCCACGCTGACTTACGCGGACGGCGCCGTGGCGAAGGCCGCAACACGCCGGGGATGGGCCTTTCTGCCGCGCAAGGCGGGGTCGCGCGCGATCCGGCTGGACCTTTCCGCCGGGTTTGCCGAGGGCCGCGCCGCGAGCCTGCCCCTGCCTACGACCGAACAGGGCGTGATCCGCATCGCGCTCGACGCGCGCCAGGTGATCCCGCCCGCGTTCACCACGCTGCGCCTGCGAATCGACGGGAAGGCGCTGCTTCCCGAAGCCTTCGGGCGCGGCCGCTATACCCGACCGAGCGAATAGCCCGGCTATTCAGCCCATCCGCGCCGCGACCAGTGCCTTGAGGTCCGCTTCGGGCCGCGCGCCGTAGTGCGAGATCACTTCGGCGGCGCAGATCGCGCCCAGCCGCAGGCAATCCTCCAGCGAGCGGCCGCGCACGTGGCCGAACAGGAAGCCGGCGGCGAACAGGTCGCCCGCGCCGGTGGTGTCCACGACCTGCTCGATCGGTTCGGCGGGAACATGGGCCTGCTCGCCACCACTCACCGCGTGCGCGCCCTGTTCGCTGCGCGTGACCACCACGGTCGGCACCTTCGCCGCGAGCGAAGCGATGCCTTCGTGGAAATCCGCGATGCCGGTCAGCGCCGCCAGCTCGTGTTCGTTGGCGAAGAGGATGTCGATCTGGCCCGCTTCGATCAGCGCGCGGAAATCGTCGCCATGGCGCGCGATCACGAACGCGTCGGACAGCGTGAAGGCCACCTTGCGCCCGGCCGTGCGCGCGGCGGCGATGGCGCGGCGCATGGCCTTGCGCGGCTCTTCCGGGTCCCACAGATAGCCTTCGAGATAGAGCACCGCGGCATCGGCGATCACCGTTTCGTCCAGCGCTTCGGCGGGCAGGAACTGCGACGCGCCAAGGAACGTGTTCATCGTGCGCTGGCCATCGGGCGTCACGAAGATCAGGCAGCGCGCGGTCGGCGGCTCGCTTTCGCGCGCGGGCGTGGCGAAGGCGATCCCGCCGGCGCGGATGTCGTGCGCGAACACCTCGCCCAGCTGGTCCTGCGCCACCTGGCCGATGAAGCCGCACGTCGCGCCCAGCGCCGCCAGCCCGGCCAGCGTGTTCGCCGCCGAACCGCCCGAAATCTCGCGCGCCGGCCCCATCGCGTCATAGAGTTCGCGCGCGCGATCGGCATCGACCAGCGTCATCCCGCCCTTGGCGAGGCCCAGCCGCGCGATATCCGCATCCTGCGCGGGGGCCATGACATCGACGATGGCATTGCCGATGGCGATAACGTCGGTAGCGGGAGCGGTCATCCGCAAGCTCCATGAATGAGGGGCCGATCGGGGAACGGCAGGCGGCGCGGCCCTAGCGGGCTGTTTGCCGCGCCGCAAGTGCGCTGACCCGGCGACCACGGCGGACGAGCGGTTCCGTCTCCCGGTTGACAGCCGCGCGCCGCCGGGCGATCCGGCATCCATGCTTTCCGCTTTGGGGCTTTCCTTGGGCCAGCTTGCCGACCGGCGCATCCTGCGGGTGCTGGGGAAAAGCGCGCTCGTCACGCTCGCCCTGTTCGTGGTGCTGGGCGCGCTGGGCTGGTGGGGCCTCGACGCGGCGTTCATCGCATCGGGCCTGCGCGACGATCTGGCCAGCGGCGCGCAGACCCTGCGCGTGCTGATCGCGGGCGTGATCGTGCTGATCGGCGTCTGGCTGCTGTTCCGGCTGGTGGCGATCGCGGTGGTTCAGTTCTTTGCGGACGAGGTCGTCGCCGCCGTGGAAGCGCGCCATTACCCCGCGTTCGCCGCCACGGCGCGGCCGCTGGGCTGGCGTGCCGAGGCGCGGCAGGCGCTGCGCGGGCTGGTGCGGTCGGTGCTGTGGAACCTGGCCGCGCTGCCGGTGGCCGTGGTGCTGCTGGTCACCGGCCTTGGCCCGGCGCTGGTGTTCTTTCTGGTAAATGCCGTGCTGCTGGGGCGGGAGCTGACCGAGATGGTCCGGCTGCGCCACCGCGACGCCGCGGGAACGCCGGCCGCCGCGCCGCCCGCGTGGCAGCGGTTGCTGCTGGGCGGGACGGTGGCCGGATTGCTGGCCGTGCCTTTCATCAACCTTGTCGCGCCGGTGATCGGCGCGGCGACGGCGACACATCTGGTGCTGCGCCGCCATGCCGAAGTTTCCAATGTTGGCGGAGTTTCCGATGCGCCGTAATCAGGCCGTGCTTGTGATGACCCTGCTGCTCGCGGCCTGCGGCGGCGGAACCGGCGTGCAGACCAGCGGGGCCGGCAAGGCCGCGACCATCCGCAGCGTCGGCCACCCGCCGCCGCGCCCCGCCGCGCAGATCCAGACCGCGCCCGGCCTCGAATCGGTAATCGGCGCCGACGCGCAGCAGCTATCACGCCTGTTCGGGCCGCCCCGGCTCGACATTCGCGAGGAAGACGCGCGCAAGCTGCAATGGTCGGGATCGGCCTGCATTCTCGACGTCTTCCTCTATCCCCCCGCGCAGGGCGGGCGGCAGACCGCGACCTATGTCGACGCGCGGCGCGGCGATGGCCGCGATGTCGATCGCGCCGCCTGCATCGCCGCGCTGAAGAAGCCCTGAACGCAGGGTGCTGAACGCAGGCCCCTAACCACAAGGGCGCGCGGCAGGCTCCGCCACGCTCCATGGCGCGAAAGCCGGAGCGCCGGGGCGGGCGATGTCCGCCAGCGAATAGCGGTCGAGCACCGCGAGGAAGGCCTCCAGCGCTTCGGCCAGAACGCCGCTCAGCGCGCAATCGGCGCGCAGCGCGCACCGGGCGCAATCGGCCAGCTTCATGCCCCGTTCCAGCGCGCGCACCACCGCGCCCACGTTGATTCCGTCCGCCGGGCGCGCCAGCGCGATGCCGCCGCCGCGCCCGCGCAGGCTGCGGGCGAAGCCTTCGTGGACCAGCGCCTGCGCCACCTTGGCGACATGGTGGGGCGAAAGCCCCTGTTCGGCGGCAAAGGCCGGAACCGAAACGGCTTCGCCTTCTCGCCGGGCAAGCACGATCAGCAGGCGCAGGCCGAAATCCGTATGCTGGGTCAGTTGCATCGTTCGATCATGTCGGATTTTCGCTTGCCCGAATCAAGCATTTCCAATACCGGTATTTTTAATACTTGTTTTAAGGAGATCCCGCCATGCGCACCGCTTCCGAAGAGGCCAAGGCCATCGTCAAGACCACGGCCCCCGTCATCGAAAAGCACGGCCTTGCCATCACCACCGCGATGTACGCGCGGCTGTTCCGCAATGCGGAAGTCGCAGCGATGTTCGACCAGGCCGCGCAGGACAGCGGCGAACAGCCGCGCCGGCTGGCCGGGGCGATCCTTGCCTATGCCCGGAACATCGACAAACTGGGCAACCTTGGCCCGGCCGTGCAGCGCATGGTGGCCAGGCACGTCGAAACCGGCGTCAAGGCGGAACACTATCCGCTGGTGGCCGAAGCCCTGCTGCCGGCGATCCGCGACGTGGTGGGCGCGGATGTGGCCACCGACGAAGTGCTGGCCGCCTGGGGCGAAGCCTACTGGATGCTGGCCGACATCCTGATCGCGGCCGAAGCCCAGGCCTACGAGGAAGCCTCCGCCGCATGACGCGGCGCGAGAGCCCGCCGTCCGCGATCCCCCTCAACAGCGGACGGCGGGCTTGATCGCCGGTGTCGTTCAGTCTTCCACCGCGAAGGCGATCTCGGCGTGCGCGCGCAACCGCGCCACCAGCGCCTCGCCCAGCAGCGCGCCCGGCGTGGCGATCCCGCCTTCCGCCGCGCAGGACAGCAGCGCGATGCCGGTTTCGGCCAGCATCCGGCTGGTGGAACCATAACCCGGATCGTAGCGCCCCTTGACTCCATAACGGATCGTCCGCCCGTCGGGCATCTCGCCCACGAACAGCACGTCGTAGAAGCCGTTTTCGCGTTCTTCCTGCGACGGACCTTCGCCCGGCTGCGGATCATCGGGCCGGCCGATCATCGGCGTGGTGGCGATGTGCTCGGCCACGGCCTTCCCCTGGTCGCCGGGGCCTGTCAGGATCATTTCGTCATAGACGAAGTCCTGGCCATAGGGGTGCCCGAGCAACCGGTTGGTGCGGTGGACGTTCTTGGTGTTGATCGTCGCCATGATGAATGGCGCTTCCCACGATCCCAGCGTCTCATCGTATTGCGGCTTGTCGCCAGCGGGCTGCGGCGGCCCTTCGAAACCCGGCGTCAGGCCGAAGGCGCTGGTCATCCAGGGAATCAGTTCGGGATGCTGGCCCAGCGTGGCGAGCGTGGCCTTGAGGCTGGCCGCGGTTCCGCCCGAAGCGCCGCCCTTCATCCCCCGGACCCGCCCTTTCACGCGCGGCGCGGGCGCCCCGAAGCGTGCCACGGCCTCCTTTTGCAGCATCAGCACGCCCAGATCGAACGGGATCGAATCGAAGCCCGAGGAGAAGCTCACCCGCGCGCCGGTGCGCTTCGCTTCCGCGTCGTACTTGTCCACCATCTGGCGCATCCACACCGGCTCGCCGCACAAGTCGGCATAGTCGGTTCCCGCCGCGATGCAGGCGGCCAGCACCGGTTCGCCATAAAGCTGGTAGGGGCCGACCGTCGTCACCACCACCCGCGTCTGCTCCGCCATGGCCGTGAGGCTGGCGGGATCGCCGGCATCGGCCACGATCAGCGGCGTGTTGATCGGCGCGTCGATCGCATCGCGCACCTCGGCCAGCTTGCTGGCACTGCGCCCGGCCATCGCCCAGCGCGGCCCTTCCTGTCCATAGGCCCGCGCGAGGTACTGCGCCACGAGCCGCCCGGTAAACCCGGTCGCGCCATAGACCACGATGTCGAACGGCCGATCCGCCCTGGCACCCATCATCCCATCCCCTTTTTGGTTCGTTATGGGCGGGATGGTGATCGGCCCCGTTCCGGAAAGCAACAGGGCAGTTGCAGCAGCGATTGCAAGTGCGGAGATTACAGCCGGGGCAGGGTCACTCCGCGCTGGCCCATGTATTTGCCGGCGCGGTCGGCATAGCTGACCTCGCACGGTTCGTTGCCCTGCAGGAACAGGAACTGGCACGCGCCCTCGTTGGCGTAGATTTTCGCGGGGAGCGGCGTGGTGTTGGAGAATTCCAGCGTGACGTGGCCTTCCCAGCCCGGCTCCAGCGGGGTCACGTTCACGATGATACCGCAGCGGGCATAAGTCGATTTGCCCAGGCAGATCACCAGCACATCGCGTGGCACGCGGAAATATTCGACCGTGCGGGCCAGCGCGAAGCTGTTGGGCGGGATCACGCAGACGTCGGTCTTGCGGTCCACGAAGGAATTGGACGCAAAGTCCTTGGGGTCCACCACCGCCGAATCGACGTTGGTAAAGATCTTGAATTCATCCGCCACGCGCGCGTCGTAGCCATAGGAGGACAGGCCATAACTGATGCAGCCTTCCCGCCGCTGGCTTTCCACGAACGGCTCGATCATGCCTTCGCGCTGCGCCTTGTCGCGAATCCACTTGTCGGAAAGAATGGCCACGTTGTTTCCCCGATAATCCTGTTCAGGCCAAACTGCCTTTATACCAAACTGGCCGGACCGAAAGCATGCGGCAAGAGCGCCGAGAGCCGCACCTCGATCACCTGGCGCGTGCCCACGCACAGCACCAGCGGATCGGTGCCGCCCAGCGCGGCCAGTTCGTTGAGCACCTGCCGGCAGCGCCCGCACGGCGTGATCGCCGCGTCGATCGCCCCGCCGGCGCCGCCCATGACCGCCACGGCGACCAGCCCGCCGCGCCGCCCGGCATGGCTGGCGATCGCGCAGGCGACCGTTTCGGCGCACAGCGAGAGGCCATAGCTGGCGTTCTCCACGTTCGCGCCGGTCACGATCGCGCCATCCTCGAACAGCAGCGCCGCGCCGACGTGGAAGCCCGAATAGGGCGCATAGGCGGTATCGACCGCCGTGCGCGCGGCCGCGATCAACGCCTCGCGCGCATCGGGAGCAAGATCGGGCAGCGAAATATTCGTCATGGCTGCACCGCCACCCAGCGCAGCGGCCCTGGCGCGGCGTCGGTGCGCAGCCGGCTCGTGGCCGTCCACATCACCCACGGCCGTTTGGCATAGCCCGGCACGAGGAAATCCTGGCGGACCCAGATGTTGCGATCGATCATGGCGGCAAGGTGATAGCGGCTTTCGAACCCGCGCGACAGCATCAGGATCGCCGGCTTGCCCGCGTGCATTTCCATCTGGTTGAGGAACGTCGTCAGTTCGCTCTGCAGGGCCGCTTCGCCCGGCGCATCGGGGCAGCTGCGCGAATCGATGTCGAGCACGACCGCCGGCGGCAGCAGCTTGGCGTCGCGCGGCACGGTGGTGACGAAATTGGCGGCCTGGGCATCGGCCGGGGCGCACAGGTCGTAGACATGCACCGCCCCCACCTGCATCCCCTGCGCGCGCGCCGCGTCCAGCCCCGAAGCGAACGCGGCATCGCGGCGGCCGGGGCCTTCGCTGGCGGTGAGATAGACGAAGTCGGCGCCGCGCGCATGGAGAATGCGCCAGTCGACCGGCGCGTCATGCTCGTCGATCCAGGCGCCCTGCACCGGATAGTGCGCGCGATCGGGCATCCAGGTGCGCGCCTTCCACCAGCCCAGGCCGATGGCGATCATCACCGCCAGCAGCAATGCCGCCAGCCAGCGCCGCAGCGCCGTTTTCCTCGCCTTCGCCATGAACCTGCGCCCAATCCCGTATTCCGCGACCCTAGCCCCTGATATGGAGGACGCAGATCAAGGTAAAGAGCCGGCGGGCCGTGGCGAAGTCCGTCTCCACCTTGCCGTCGAGCCGTTCCAGCAGCATTTCGGCCGCATCGTTGTGAACGCCGCGCCGGGCCATGTCGATCGTCTCGATCTCCTGCGCGGTCGCCCGGCGGATGGCTTGATAATAGGAATCGCAGATCGCGAAATAGTCGCGGATCGGACGGCGGAAACGGCCGAGACCGAGGATGATCGTTTCGAGCAGGTTTTCCCGTTCGTCGGCGATGACCAGCGCCAGCCGCCCGTCCTCCACCGACAGGCGCAGGCGATAGGGGCCGGTATGCCCCGCCTCGAACGCGCGGATCGGACGGAAGGTGTTTTCCTCGATCAGGTCGAAGATCGCGATCCGGCGTTCCTGCTCGATATCGGCATTGCGCCAGAGGATCGTCGCCTCGTCGAGCTCGATATGCGAGATGCGCGGGTCCGCCATGGGGCAGGCTATTTCGCAGACGCGGCAAGGCGCGGCAAGAGATTTGCGCAGTCCACAGCCTGTGGGTAAATTCAGGCGGCAATCGGGCCACACCGCGTCTTGCGGCGACCGGTCCCCCTGCGCCATTGGTGTGTCATGTCGGCAAGCGAAGCGATCCTCCTGCGCGAACCTGAAGAGATTCGCACTCTCCCCTCCAACGTCGAGGCGGAAGCCGCGTTTCTGGGCGCGGTGCTGATCGACAACCGGATTCTGGAGGAACTCCCCACCCCGCTGAAGCCCGAGCATTTCTTCGCGCCGGTCCACGGCCGCGTCTATGAACGCATCCTGGCGCTGGTCGATCGCAAGGCGGTGGTCACGCCGGTCACGCTCAAGCCCTATTTCGAAAGCGACGAAGGGCTGAAGGAACTGGGCGGCACCGCCTATCTCGCCCGGCTGACGGCGGACGGGCAGGGCCTGCTCGCCCCGCGCGAACTGGCCGAGCAGGTCTATGACCTGGCGCTGCTGCGCGAACTGATGGCGGTGGGCCGCAACCTGGTGGAAGGCGCGCGCGACACCAGCAATTCGGTAGCCCCGCTCGAACAGATCGAACGCGCCGAAGCCGCGCTCTATGCCGTGGCCGAAGGGGCGCAGACCGGCAACGAGGCGCAGAGCTTCGGCATGGCCACACGCACCTCGCTGGAAATGATCGAGAAGGCGCTGCTTTCGGGCGGCCATATCTCGGGCAAGACCACCGGCCTGACCTCGGTGAACGAGAAGATCGGCGGGTTGCACGATTCGGACCTGATCATCCTCGCCGGCCGCCCGGGCATGGGCAAGACCTCGCTCGTCACCAACATCGCCTTCAATTCGGCCGACCGGCTGCGGCGCGACCAGGCCGATGGCATCGCCACCAAGGATTCGGTCGGCGCGGCGGTCGCCTTCTTCAGCCTGGAAATGAGCGCGGACCAGCTCGCCACGCGTATCCTGGCCGAACAATCGGGCATCAGTTCCGAAGCGCTGCGCATGGGCCGCATCAGCCGCGAGGATTTCCAGCAGCTTTCGTTCGCCAGCCAGCGCCTGGCCGAGCTGCCGCTCTATATCGACGATACCCCGGCGCTGACCATCGGCAGCCTGCGCGCGCGGGCGCGGCGGCTCAAGCGCCGGCACGATGTCGGCCTGATCATCGTCGATTACCTCCAGCTCCTGCAGGGATCGGGCCGCAGCGACAACCGCGTCAACGAAATCTCGGAAATCAGCCGCGGCCTGAAGACGCTGGCCAAGGAGCTCTCGGTGCCGGTGATCGCGCTGTCGCAGCTCAGCCGCGCGGTCGAACAGCGCGACGACAAGCGGCCGATGCTGTCGGACCTGCGCGAATCGGGGTCGATCGAACAGGACGCGGACATGGTCTGGTTCGTGTTCCGCGAGGATTACTACGTCGCCGCGCGCGAACCCAAGGTGCCGCAAGGCAGCGACGACATGAAGATCCAGGAAGCCCACGCCGCGTGGCAGGCGGAAATGGAGCGCGTCTATGGCCTGGCCGAACTGATCGTGGCCAAGCAGCGCCACGGCTCGACCGGCAAGGTGCGCCTGCGCTTCGAATCGCGCATCACCAAGTTCAGCGATCTCGCCCCCGACGCGCTGGCCGGCCACAGCTACAACGATGAATGACAGGAGGGCGTCGCGGGCAGCCCGACCTCGCTACCCCGATTTCCCGCTGTCCCGATTTCCTTGACTTTTCCACACCCCGCGCCTAGCTGCGGCTCTTTCCGTCCTTTCCAATATTCCGGAGTGCCCGAATGGCGCGCGTTACCGTCGAAGATTGCGTCGACAAGGTTCCCAACCGTTTCGATCTCGTCCTGCTGGCCGCCGAGCGCGCCCGCGCGATCTCGGGCGGCGCCGAGCTGACCGTTGACCGCGACCGCGACAAGAACCCCGTGGTTGCCCTGCGCGAAATCGCGGACGAGACCGTTCGCCCGACGGTGCTCAAGGAAAACGTGATCCAGTCGCTCCAGCGCGTGCTGCCCGATGATGATGATGAGGTCGATGAAATCGGCTCGCTGTCGCAGTCGGCCGAAGCCCTGCGCATCACCGCCGCCGCGCCGGTGCGGAATACCTCGCTGGGTGCCGACTACGACGGCTGAGGTCAGCCGAAATTCAGCCCATGCCGGCCTGCGAACGGCACTTTTCTGCGCTTCCGGTGCTCACGTGCTTCAAGCACGCTGCGCGCCGGTTCTCGAAAAGCACCATTCTCGGCGCGGCCTGACCTGAATTTCGACCGGCCTGCTTCAACGCTCTGAATGAAAATCCTTTTTGGAGGCGCCGGGGATAAATTCCCGGCGCCTTCTTGCGTGGGGGGATGGCCGCCGCCACATTCCCTGCATGGCCAGTCCCCTGCCAGGAAGACGACACGGGACAGCCGGGGAAGGTGTGGTCAAAGCGGTGCTTGGCCCGACCAACACCGGCAAGACCCATCTCGCAATCGAGCGGCTGTGCGCGCATTCCAGCGGCGCGATCGGCTTTCCGCTGCGCCTGCTGGCGCGCGAGGTCTATGACCGGGTCTGCGCGATCAAGGGCGCGGACCGCGTCGCGTTGATCACCGGCGAGGAGCGGATCGAGCCGAAGAACGCCCGCTGGCTGCTCTGCACTGCCGAAGCCATGCCCTCGCGCCCCGATCTCGCCTTCGTCGCGCTCGACGAAGCGCAGCTGTCCGCCGATCCGGAGCGCGGGCATGTGTTCACCGACCGGCTGCTGCACACGCGCGGGCGCGAGGAAACGATGCTGCTGGGCTCGGCCACGCTGCAACCGATGGTCCGCGCGCTTGTGCCCGAAGCCGAAGTCATCGGCCGGCCGCGCTTTTCCACGCTGAGCCACGTCGGCGCGAAGAAGCTTTCGCGTATCCCCCCGCGCAGCGCGATCGTCGCCTTCTCGGCCGAACAGGTCTATGCCATGGCGGAAATGCTGCGCCGCTTCCGGGGCGGCGCGGCGGTGGTCATGGGCGCGCTCAGCCCGCAGACGCGCAACGCCCAGGTGGCGATGTACCAGGCGGGCGAGGTCGATTACCTCGTCGCCACCGACGCGATCGGCATGGGCCTGAACCTCGATGTCCACCACGTCGCCTTCGCCGGCCTGTCCAAGTTCGACGGCCATCGCCAGCGGCGCCTGACCACGGCGGAAATGGCGCAGATCGCGGGCCGCGCCGGTCGCCACCAGCGCGACGGCACCTTCGGCACGCTGGCGGGTACCGGCGGAAACGATCCCGAATTCACGCCCGAGGAAGTCTTCGCGATCGAGGAACACCGGTTCCCGCCGCTGACGCGCCTGTTCTGGCGCGAAGCGGAGCCGCGCTTCGATTCGCTGGCCACGCTGATCGCGGATCTGGAAAGCCCGCCGCCCCGGTCCGAACTGGCCACGCCACCGCAGGCGATCGACCTTGCCGTGCTGAAACGGCTGGCGGAGGAGCCGGATGCTGCCGCCACGGTGCGCGGGCGCGGTTCGGTCCAGCGCTTCTGGGCAGCCTGTTCGCTGCCCGATTTCCGCCAGCAAGGCGCCGAAACCCATGCCCGCTTCGTCGCCCGGCTGTGGCAGGATCTGCGCCACGGCTATCTGGGCGCGGACTATGTGGCGCAGGCGATCGCCGCGCTCGACAACCCCTCCGGCGACATCGATACGCTGCAGGGGCGCATCGCGGCGATCCGCAGCTGGTCCTACATCGCACAGCGGCCCGACTGGGTGCTGGCGCGCGA